>NZ_JACHJU010000004.1:300000-508286 GCF_014203795.1 Streptosporangium album
CCGGGACTCCACCCCCCTCTATGTGCGAAGGTTCAGCATCTGGCAGTTCTTCGACTAGAAGATCACTGGAAGATCACTGAAGATGTTGGGGTCTGGCTTCGCTTCGAATGATGGCGGGGTTGAGGTTCCCCCCGTACGACGGGGAGAAGCTCGGTTTCGTGGCGATGGCTCGCTAAGGTGGGGCGTTCGATCCCATTCGCCCCCCAGGAAGTGTCACGTGCTCCGTCGTCACCGTTTCGGCGTTCCCGCCCTGCTCATCATGAGTGTGTACGTCGTCGCGGTGGCGGTCGCCGCCGTGATCGCGCTAACCGTCGGCGACCTCGGCGCGTTGTGGCGGTTGACGCTGTTCACGGAGGTGGACGAAGGCGTCGCGGTGACGTGGCCGAACGTGCTCATCCTGGTTCTGGCCGGCATGGCGTGGGCCTGGGCGCTGTGGCAGAGCCTGCGCGGGCCGCTGGCGGGGCTGCCGCCCGAGCTGGACCGGGACGCGCGACGGCTGCGGGTGGCGCTGTACGCTGCGGTGGCGTCCTGGCTGTTCTACTTCCTCATGTCGTCTTGGCCCTGGTGGGTGGCGGTGCTCGACGCCGTGGTGATGTGGGCGGTCGTGGTGCTGTTCCAGCCGGTGCTGGTACGCAACCTGAAGCATGCCGATCACGCGCGGGCCGCGGGTGTGCTGGCGTACGGAGGCGCTGCCGCCGCTGAAGTGCTGGACGTCCTCGACTGGCCCGTGCCCCGCTGGCTGCCCCTGGTCTGCGGCCTGGCGGGCCTGATCTGGATGGTGCTGGTCCTGCGGGCGCAGCGGCGGGACGGCCGCTGGCAGCGGACCACCGTCCTGTACGGCGTCGCCTCCTTGGTGGGTTTCGGGTCGGTGGGCTGGCTGCTCGCAAGCGAGGGGAACGTCTACGACGACGCCATGACGGCCGCCGACGCCCTGATGATGATCTGGCTGGCCCGCTCCGCCCATGAACTTGCCGATCCGCGCCACCAACTGGCCCCGCCCTCGCCCCTCCCCGCGCAGCCGCAGAGCTGATGTAGCAGCGAAACGCACAGTCACGTTAAAGGGCGCGGGCGGTCCGATTTGGCGCGACTGGTCGTTTCAGAGCTACTGGTCGGTGTGTCGCCAGATGTTTCATAGGTGGTCGCCTATGAAACGGGCCGCCCGGCGTCGGCCGTTCGGGCGAAGCGCGTTTCATGAGTCGTTGCAAACGAAAGGGGCACTACCGCAGCGTGCTCAGTTACGTGCTGTTGCGAGCCGAGCAGCAGACGGCTGAGGACATCACCAGCGAGACCTTCCCGATCGCCTGGCGAAGACTCGAGCGCGTGCCTGAGCCGCCGCTGCCCTGGCTGATCGGTGTGGCCCGCAATCTGTTGCGGACGCAACGCCGGTCCCGGCTGCGCGGGCAGAGCCTGGTTGAGCGGCTCGCCGAGTTGGCCCCGGCCGACGATGTTGCCGAGCAGGTTGCCGAGCGGCAGGCGGCGTTGAACGCGCTCGCGGACCTGTCCGAGCGCGATGCCGAGGCCGTGCTCCTGGCCAGTTGGTACGGCCTCAGCCCAGCCGAGGCCGCGAAGGTCGCGGGTTGCCCGGCTCGCACGTTCAACGTCCGCCTGCACCGCGCCCGTCGCCGCCTGGCCGACGCACTCGACCTCACCCGCCTCACCTTCCAGGAGCAGTCATGAATGAGCTCGACGACCTGATCGTGTCCCTGCGCCCCGACACCGACGACGCCTATCAGCGCCGCTGCGAGTCCGACCTCGCTCGTGCCTTCGCCACTCCTCGCCGCCGCTCCATCTCCCGGCGGCCGCGTCGGCGGCCGGCCCAGCGTCATCACCCCCGAGATCCTGCGCGCGGCCCGTGACATGCTGCCCGACCCCGAACACTCCGTCACCTCGATCGCCAAGCTGCTCGGGGTGAGCGCGGGGACGCTGTACAACCACATTCCCGACCTGCGCGAGCTACGGGCCAGCCGCAACGCCTGTCAGCTCGACAGCGGGAAGCGGGAACGGCACTCACGAGAAGGACAGGGAGACGCGCCGGGCGGCCGAGCGAGAGCGGGCGGCTATCGCCCGGGACATGCACGACATCCCCGGCCATGCGATCAGCTTGATGATCGTGCAGGCGGAGGCCGGACCCTTGGCCGTACGACCTGACCCCAGCCGCGCCGAAGCGGCCTTCGACTCGATACGGCTGCCGGGAGCCGCCTCGTGACCATCCGCGTCGTGGTCGCCGACGACCAGGAGCTCGTATGCAGCGGCTTCGCTCTGATCCTCAACACTCAGCCGGACATCGCGGTCGTCGCCTAGCTCGTCCAGGGCCGGGTGGGGATCGCTCATGTGCGGCAGCGTGGCGCCGCGTACCGGCGCGAACTGCGCATGACAGAGATTCAGCGTCGCGCAACTGAACCGAACCTACGCCAAGAGAAGCGTCAGCGACCGACCGGACACAACCCGGTCAGCGCACCCCGCAACCCTCAAGATCATCTAAATGCGGGTTTTGGGCTTATGTGGGCTGGACCCCCGAAGACCCGCCGAGCACCATCGGAGCATGTCCGGCACCAGAGCGGGCTCACCTGCCGTCTTTGTCGCTGCCTGACAAACGGACCACCCTCGCCCGCGGCTAGTCCGAACGGACCCCGAGTCCACGAGCCGCTACGCGACCAAGATCACACCAGCCGCATGTCACACCACCCCGACGGGCGCGTTTGTGCGATCCCCACAACTCCGGCCGCGAAACACGCTTAGTCCCCGCCATTCCGATATCCGGGGGCAGCCGAGAGTATGTACCCCGGTTGGGGCGGGGACGGCCGCCGTGTTCACCGGCTTCGAAAGGCCCGCTCAGTGTTCAGTCGTGTCGCCATCGTCAACCGCGGTGAAGCCGCCATGCGGCTCATCCATGCCGTTCGGGACCTAGCAGCGGAGACGGGGACACGGATCGAGACCGTCGCCCTGTACACGGACTCCGACCGGACGGCCACGTTCGTCCGCGAGGCGGACATCGCCTACGACTTGGGGCTCGCCGCGAACCGGCCCTATCTGGACCACGCGGTCCTCAAGAAAGCCCTGGTCGAGACCTGTGCGGACGCGGCCTGGGTCGGTTGGGGCTTCGTGGCGGAGGATCCGGCGTTCGCCGACCTGTGCGCCGAGATCGGCGTGGCGTTCGTCGGCCCGAGCGCCGAGGCGATGCGCAAGCTGGGCGACAAGATCGGCTCGAAGCTGATCGCCGAAGAGGTCGGTGTGCCCGTCGCGCCGTGGAGCCGCGGTCCGGTGGAGACGCTGGATGACGCGAAGGCGGCGGCGGACCGGATCGGCTACCCGTTGATGCTGAAGGCGACCGCGGGCGGCGGTGGTCGTGGTATCCGGATGGTCTCCAACGCCGACGAGCTGACCCAGGCCTACGAGCTGACGCGCCAGGAAGCCGCGCGCGCGTTCGGCAGTGAAGTCGTTTTCCTGGAGCGCCTGGTGACGGGCGCCCGACACGTCGAGGTGCAGGTCATCGCGGACGGGCAGGGCACCGCGTGGGCGCTGGGCGTGCGCGACTGCTCCGTGCAGCGGCGCAACCAGAAGATCATCGAGGAGTCCGCCTCCCCGGTCCTCAACGCCAAGCAGGTCGCCGAGCTGAAGGCGTCGGCCGAGCGGCTCGTGCTCGCGGTGGACTACCAGGGCGCGGGCACCATCGAGTTCCTCTACCACCCCGGTGAGCGGCTGTTCGCGTTCCTCGAGGTCAACACGCGCCTGCAGGTCGAGCACCCGATCACCGAGATCACCACCGGCGTCGACCTGGTGAAGGCCCAGTTGCACGTCGCAGCGGGCGGCAAGCTCGAAGGTGACGCGCCCGAGGAGTGGGGTCACGCCGTTGAGGCGCGCCTCAACGCCGAGGACTCCGACCGCGACTTCGCACCCTCACCCGGCCGGATCGCGCGGCTGGCGCTGCCCAGCGGCCCCGGCATCCGGGTGGACACCGGGTTCAGCGAGGGCGACGCGATCCCCGCCGACTTCGACTCGATGATCGCCAAGATCATCGCGCACGGCCGTGACCGCACGGAGGCGTTGGCCCGCCTGCGCCGCGCGATGACGCAGACGACCGTCGTCATCGAGGGCGGCGTGACGAACAAGGGCTTCGTCCGCATGCTGCTCGACGAGCCCGCGGTGATCGACGGGTCCGCCGACACCGGCTGGATCGACCGCGTGCGCGCCCAGGGCGCCCTCGTGTCGCACCAGCACTCCGCGATCGCGCTGATCGCCGCCGCCATCGAGGCCTACGAGGACGAGGAGGCCGTGACGCGGCAGCGCTTCCTGTCCGCCGCGCACGGCGGCCGTCCGCAGGCGCAGCACGAGAGCGGCCGCGCGCTGGAGCTCAAGCTCCGCGACGCCGGCTACCGCGTCCAGGTCGCCCGCACCGGCGGCCATCGGTTCCGCATCGGCATCTCGGCGGGCGGCCCCGAGCACGCGGCCGACGTCGACATCGACCGCTTCGACGAGCACAGCGGCCAGATCACCGTGAACGGCGTCCGCTTCAAGGTCGTCACGAGCACTCACGGCCCGATCCACCTGGTCGAGGTCGACGGCATCACGCACCGGATCAGCCGCGACGAGGGCGGCATCGTGCGCTCGCCCGTGCCCGCGCTTGTGGTGGCCACGCCGCTGCAGGCGGGCGACGAGGTCGAGGCCGGTGCGCCGCTGCTCGTGGTCGAGAGCATGAAGATGGAGACCGTGCTGCGCGCGCCGTTCCGCAGCCGCGTGCGGGAGCTCGCGGTGTCGGTCGGCAGCCAGGTGGAGGCGGGCGCCCGTCTGCTCCGCCTGGAGCCGCTGGGTGACGGCGACGAGGCGGCCGGTCCCACCGCCGCGGCGAAGGAAGTCGAGCTGGACCTGCCGTCCGAGCCGGTGGACGTGCCCGCGGCCGAGCGGGCCGCGCGTGGTCTGCAGGACCTGCGCAGCCTCCTGCTGGGCTTCGACATCGACTCGCAGGACGAGAAGCGCCTGCTCGTCAACTACCTGGCCGCGCGCGCCGAGCTCGTTGCGGAGGGCAAACACGAGCTGGCCGGTGAGGTCGAGCTGCTGCGCCTGTTCGCCGACCTGAGCGAACTGAGCCGCAACCGGCCCGCCGGCGAGGAGTCGAAGTCCGACTCCGCGGTGCACAGCCCCCGCGAGTACTTCCACACGTACCTGCAGTGCCTCGACTCGGACCGGTCCGGGCTGTCGGAGAGCTTCCAGCAGCGGCTCACACACGTGCTGTCCCGCTACGGCGTCGAAGGCCTGGACCGCACGCCGGAACTGGAGGACGCGGTCTTCCGGATCTTCCTGGCCCAGCAGCGCGCGTCCGCCGACGTCGCCGTGGTGACGACCCTGCTGCGCCAGTGGGTGAACGAGGCCCCGCCCGCCGAGGCGGACCGCGTCACCGTCGGCCTGGCGCTGGAGCACCTGGTCGCCGCCACCCAGGTCCGGTTCCCGGCCGTCGCGGACCTGGCGCGCGGCATCGTGTTCGCCTGGTTCGCCCAGCCGCTGCTGCGCCGCACCCGCGCCAAGGTCTACACGGCCGTGCGCAAGCACCTGCGCCACCTCGACCGGCACCCGGACGCGCCCGACCGTGCCGAGCGGATCTCCGCGATGGTCGCCAGCGCCGAGCCGCTCGTCCGGCTGGTCGGCCAGCGGATCGGCCGCGAAGGCGCGGACCCCGTGCCGCTGCTGGAGGTGCTGAGCCGCCGCTACTACGGCAACCGCGCGCTTAGCGACATCCGGGTGAGCAAGGTGGCGGGCTGCACGTTCGTCGTCGCCGACCACCGCACCGCGACCGGCAACGGCCGCGTCGTGACCACCGCGGTCGACTTCCCGGCGCTGGCCGAGGCGGTCAAGGCGGTCGACGAGCTCGCCGGTGACGGCGAGCTGGTGGCGGACGTCTACCTGACCTGGCCGGACGGTCCGAGCGACCCCGACGAGATGGCCACGCGCCTGCACGAGGTCCTGGTCGCGCAGCAGCCGTCGAACCGGGTCGGCCGCATCACCACGACCGTCGCGGGCAACAGCGGCGCCGTGATGCACCACCACTTCACCTTCCGGCCGTCCGCGGACGGCTTCGTGGAGGAACGGCTACTGCGCGGTCTGCACCCGCGCATCGCCGAGCGCATGCAGCTGGAGCGGTTGCGCGACTTCGACCTCACCCGGCTGCCCTCACCCGACGAGGAGGTCTACCTCTTCCGGGCCGCGGCACGGCAGAACCCGTCCGACGAGCGCCTCGTCGCCCTGGGGCAGGTCCGCGACCTGACCCCGTTGCGCGACGACGAGGGCAGGCTCGTCGCGCTGCCCGCGGCCGAGGACATCCTGGCCACGTGCCTCGACGCGATCCGCCGGGCCAAGAAGCCCGGCGCGAAGACGTCCGCCACGAACCGGATCGTCATCTACGTGTGGCCGCCGACCGACCTCTCGCCGGACGACCTGAACACCGTGGCGAAGCGCGTGTTGCCAACGACGGCGGGCGCGGGCCTGGAGGAGGTGCTGTTCCTCGGCAGGCGCCGCGACAGCGCCACCGGCGAGCTCGTCGACATCGCCGTCCGGATCGGCTACGACGTGGACTCCGGCGTGCGACTGTCCGTCGTGCTGCCGCCGACCGAGCCCATCGAGCCGCTGGACGACTACCGCCAGGAAGTGCTGCGCGCGCACAGCCGCGGCACGCACTACCCGTACGAGCTGACCGGCATGCTCGCCGGGCCGTTCGGCTCGTTCACCGAGTACGACCTGGACGAGCACTCGAAGCTGGTGCCGGTGAACCGGCCCAAGGGGCGCAACACCGCCGCGCTCGTCGCGGGTGTCGTCAGCACGCCCACGCCGCGCCACCCGGAGGGCATGACCCGCGTCGTGCTGCTGGGCGACCCGACGAAGGCGCTCGGCGCGCTGTCCGAGCCCGAATGCGCGCGGGTGATCGCCGCGCTCGACCTGGCCGAGCAGATGCGGGTGCCGCTGGAGTGGTTCGCGCTCTCCGCGGGCGCCCGGATCTCGATGTCGTCCGGCACCGAGAACATGGACTGGGTGGCGGCCGCGCTGAAGCGGATCGTGAACTTCACCCAGGACGGCGGCGAGATCAACATCGTGGTCGCGGGCATCAACGTCGGCGCCCAGCCGTACTGGAACGCCGAGGCCACGATGCTCATGCACACCAAGGGCATCCTGGTGATGACGCCGGACTCCGCGATGGTGCTGACGGGCAAGCAGTCGCTCGACTTCTCCGGCGGTGTGTCGGCCGAGGACAACCATGGCATCGGCGGGTACGACCGGATCATGGGCCCGAACGGCCAGGCGCAGTACTGGGCGCCGGACATCCGCGGTGCGCGGGAAGTCCTGATGTCACACTACGACCACAGCTACGTCGCGCCGGGGGAGAGTCTGCCGCGCAAGACGGTCACCAGCGACCCGGTGGACCGCGACGTGTCGACGTTCCCGCACGCCGTACCGGACAGCGACTTCACAACAGTGGGCGAGATCTTCTCCGTCGAGTCCAACCCGGACCGCAAGAAGCCGTTCGACATCCGCACGGTCATGCGCGCGCTGTCCGATCAGGACCACCCGGTGCTGGAGCGGTGGGCGGGCATGGCCGACGCGGACACCGCCGCGGTCCAGGACGTCCACCTCGGTGGTCGACCGGTGTGCCTGCTGGGCATCGAGTCCCGATCCGTGCCGCGTCGCGGATTCCCTCCCACCGATGGCCCGGACACCTACACCGCGGGCACCTTGTTCCCGCGGTCGTCCAAGAAGGCCGCTCGGGCCATCAACGCCGCCAGCGGGAACCGTCCGCTGGTCGTGCTGGCCAACCTGTCAGGGTTCGACGGGTCGCCCGAGTCGATGCGCAAGCTGCAGCTGGAGTACGGCGCGGAGATCGGCCGCGCGGTGGTGAACTTCAAGGGCCCCATCGTGTTCTGCGTGATCTCGCGCTACCACGGCGGCGCGTTCGTGGTGTTCTCCAAGGCGCTCAACCCGAACATGACCGTGCTCGCGGTCGAGGGCTCGTTCGCCTCGGTGCTCGGCGGTGCTCCGGCCGCCGCGGTGGTCTTCGCGCGCGACGTCGACAAGCGGACCGGCAACGACCCCCGCGTGCTCGCGCTCGCCGCCCGTGTCGCGGAGGCGCCGGCTGCCATGCGGGCCACGTTGGCCGGCGAGCTGGCCGAGCTGCGGTCGTCCGTGCGGGCCGAGAAGCTCACCGAGGTGGCCACCGAGTTCGACCGTGTGCACAGCATCCAGCGGGCGGTCGACGTCGGCTCGGTGGACGCGATCATCAGCTGCGCCGAGCTGCGGCCGCAGATCATCGAGGCGGTCGAGAAGGGCCTCGCCCGACAGGTCTGACCTGGTCCTGAAGCCGGACGCCCGTGCCTTTTCGGTGCGAGCGTCCGGCTTTTCGCGTTCCTGCGGAGGCGTCCGGGTGAGCGGGCTGTCCTGCCCCTGCCAATGGCCGACATTCCCTGACACCCGGCCGGGCGTCACCCGTTCCCCGTGCGGAAGCTCAAAAGCGGCTGGCGAAGCCACGGAACGTCTTGCCGGACATGGAAACGTCCATTCGACTCCGGCAGCGTAATCCACAGCAACCAGCCCGGTGCCCTGGTCAACGCCGGCAGCACCCCGGCCGCCACGCGGTGGACGGCCATCACTGCCCGGCGAACTCACGTATTCCGCAAAGTATCCGGGGCCTGAGAAACAACGGAACAGCCGGTGGCGTTAGCGAGCCGTGGCAGGCGGATGAACGGAAACGGGGTTGAAGAAGTGCAGGCCGACCACCTGCGCCAGGCGGCCGGTAGCCTGGGCGAGCCGGGCGATGGGGATGGACGGGGTGCTGGACGCGAGGATGGCGTCGGGCCGCTTCACGGTTCCGTCGATCTCCGCGGACAGCGAGATCTTGAGGTCGAGATCCGCCACCGCGGCCTCGATGACGAGGTCACGGTCCGCGAGGTAGGCCAGCTCCGTGGTGTAGCTCAGCCGGGCTGAGGGTACCGTTCTGCGCCTTCATGTCGTCCAAGGTCGCGATCGACACCCCGGCTACGGGCGGACGCGCCGGCCAACGGGGAGCGACTGTTCTGCCACGTCCACGGCCTCGCGAAGAACCAGGCCCAGCTGATCCCGGGCCGGCCGTACTCCTTCATCGCCCCCTGGAGCAGCGGTCGACCAGCATGGGCAAGCCATCGACGTCCTCGCCTCGGCCCGCCGGCTCGTCGGGTAGCCGCGGCGTTCACCGAACTCACCCGAGCGATCTGACCCCGCACCAAAACGCCGGTCCAACACGAACGAGTCGTAGTCGATCGCCGTGCCATTCACGAGATGGGTGGCGCCGGGTGCCTGCGACGCAGAGTCGAACGTGATGTCGAGGTCGTCCCCGCTCAGGCTGTGGTATACGAGTCGCGGATTCGCATCCTCGAGATGGCTCACGTCCATGCTCGTGGTACCGATAAGGGCGCTCGCGAACGCGTCGAGGTCGGCGTACGCGGACGCATCCGCCGTGTCCAGCACCCAGCCGTTCTTGTCGGCTTGGCTGCGCAGGATGTCGTAGCTGTAGCTGAGGCTGGCGGTCGGGTGGGTCTGCGACGTCGTCTTCACTTTGTTCGCCGGGTCATTCGGCGTCTGGTGGTACCACGTTCCCGGCTTCATCAGCTTGTACGCGAAGTACATCGACCCGGCGTCGGCGACCGTCCATCCACCGACCTCACGCCGTTCGAGAATCGAACCGGATGCGGGGAACAGCGCGTTGATGTAGTTCGAGGTCTGGTCGCCCGACGACTTGTAGACGCCCACCGCCGTAGGGCCATTCTGCATCACCCGTTGGTTGGCAGGCTGGTTGTAGGTGCCGATCGGAGCGTTGCCCTGGTCGACCGACAGCCGGAAAAGCGGATTCGCGGCGTCGGAGTGCCAGCGGAGCACGACCGGCAGATCCTCGATCCAGTTGTCGACCCGACGGTACTGGACCTCGGTGCCGAGACCCCAGGTGGGTCGTACGTAGCTCGTGTGGTGCGCTCGGCGCGCTGACGTTGCCGCGCGCATCCTTCGCCCGCACCGTGAATCTGTAGCCCGTTGCGGGCATCAGGCCGCCGACGACCGCCGAGGTGGTGTTCCCGCTGACGGACGCGACCTGGTAGCCGTCACGGTAGACGTCGTATCCGGTCACTCCGACGTTGTCGGTCGACGCCGTCCAGGCGAGCGAGACGCTGCCGGCGGATACGGCCACGCGCGAGTGACGTCGGCGCGGTCGGCGGCGCCGTGTCGGAGATGCCGCCGCCCACTTCGTAGATTCCGATGTTGTCGACGGTGATCGCCTCGTCGGTGCCGCCGGTGTCGACGCGCACCGAAAATCCGAGCTCGACCGTCGAGATGACCCGCTGCCCGCCGTTGGGCACGATCGTGAAGCGGTACTGCGGGATGTCGGTGTCGCCGACCCGCGACAGGGCGCCGGATGCGGCGGTGTACGCGGAGGTGGTCGTGATGCTCACTGACGGAATCGGAAACCGCGGCACGAGATTGTTGTCGAAGTTGCCGAACTGGAGCTGCGCGTAGATGTCCTTCTCGTTGGTGTGCGGGTGAGCTACTTGACGGCCCCCGTTGCGAGGCCCTTGCTCCAGAACGACTGCAGCGACAGGAACATGGCGACGACGGGCACGACGGAGACGAACGCGCCTGTGACGACGGTGGTGTAGCTGATGGGATAGCCCTGAAGTTCGCGCCAGCCGACGAGGCCCACGGTCACTGGTTGGAGGGAGGTGTCGGCGAGCATGAGCGAGGGCAGGAGGAAGTTCGTCCAGATCGCGACGAACTGGAAAAGGAAGATCGTGACCATCGCGGGTGCCATGAGCCGCACGCCCATCGCGAAGATGCGCATTTCGCCGGCACCGTCGAGACGGCCGGCCTCGAGCAGGGCGTCTGGTATCGACGACGCGGCGTAGATCCGGCTGAGGTACACGCCGAAGGGGCTGACGATGCTGGGGATGAAGACGGCCCAGAAGGTGTTGATGGTTCCGGTGAAGCTGAACACGAGGTAGAGCGGGATGGCGAGCACGGGTGCGGGCAGGAGCACCGCGGCGAGCACGGTGCCGAAGACCGCCTCGCGCCCCGGGAAGGGGAACTTCGCGAGCGCGTACCCGCACATGGACGCCAGGAGCGTGGAGACGATGCCGCCGCCCACCGCGTACAGCAGCGAGTTGAGCAGCCAGCGCGAGTAGATGCCGCCCTGGGCCTGGAACAGGGTCTGGATGTTCTCCGCGAGGGCGAAGCTCTCGCCGAACCAGAAGCCGTTGCCCGAGAAGATCTCTCCGCTGCCCTTGGTGGCGGAGACGACCAGCCACCACACCGGGAGCAGGAAGTAGAGGGCGAAGAGGGTCATGACGGCCAGCACGAACAGGCGCGAGGCGGGGTTCACCGTCGTCAGCGGATGCGCCCGGGGGCGCCGCCGGCTCGGCGGTTCGGCGACGGGTTCGGTCCGTGCGGGCGATTGCAGTGCTGCGGTCATCAGTCGACGCTCCTGGCCGATGCGCGGAAGACAAGAACGGACAGCACGCAGATCAGGGCGCCGAGCACCACGGACTGCGCGGCCGCGTAGTTGAAGTCATTGGCCGAGAGTGAACGGAGAGCGGCCATGATCGGTGTGTAGGTGGACGGCAGATTCGGCGCCACGGATTTCATGGTGGCCGGCTCGTTGTAGAGCTGGAACGTGCCGATGATGGAGAAGACGAGGGTGAGCAGCAGGGCCGGCCGGATCAGCGGGACCTTGATGAGCAGCGCGGCCTTCCAACCGGAGCAGCCGTCGAGAGCGGCGGCCTCCATCGTCTCCTCGGGGATGGCCTGCAGGGCCGCGAAGATCAGGATCGTGTTGTAGCCGGTCCATGCCCAGGTCAGGATGTTCGCGATCGAGAACGGCAGGGCGCCGTCGGTGACGAAGCTGACGTCGACGCCGATCGATGCGAAGAATCCGGTGATGGGACTCAGCGTGGGCGCGTACAGGAACGACCACACCAGTGCCGCGATCACGCCGGGCAGCCCGTAGGGCACGAAGTAGGCGACCCGGAAGAACTTGCGCCCCGTCGAAACCGACGAGTCGATGAGAAGGGCGAGGATGAGCGCGATGCCGAGCATCACGGGCACCTGGATGATGCCGATGAAGCTCACCCGGCCCAAGGATGCGATGAAGTCCCCGTCCTGGAACACGCGCACGTAGTTGCCCAAGCCCGCGAAGACGGCCTCGGCGCCGCCGAGGCCGAGGCCCGAGCGTTTCACCGCGAAGAAGCTCTGAACCACGGAGTACCCGGTTGGCACCAGGTAGACAACGACGAAGAGCAGGAGGAACGGCAGAACGAACGGCGCAGCTCGCCTAAGCTCGCGGAGTCGGCTCTGCCGCTGAATCGTCACACGGGACACGGTCACCTAACCTGTCGAAGGACCGGGGGATGCGGATTCGCGTGGCTCGCGTAGCGTGCGCCCCCGCGAAGCGCTACTTGCTGACGGAGAACCCTTGGGCTTGCAGCGCGGAGACCGTGCCCGTCTGGGCGCCGTTCAGGGCGTCCTGGAAGGTCGCACTCTTGGTGGGCACCTTGCCGAGGCCGTCGCCGAGTGCCGAGGCCGTGGTGGACATCACCGGACCCCACCGCCAGTTCGGGTTCACCTTGGCCGACTCCGTACGGAACAGCTGGTAAATGGCCTGGCCGCCGTAGTAGCTCTCCGGAGTGTCGAGTGCCGCGTTGGCGAGCCCGGATTTGGAAGCCGGAAGGATGGCTGCGGATTCGATCAGGTTCGACACGGATTTGTCGTTGGTCGACATCCACATGGCGAACTCGGTGGCCTCCTTCGGGTTCGCACAGCCCTTCATGACGGCCGTGGCGGATCCGCCCGAGTTGCCGACGGAGTCTGTGGTGCCCCACCGGGGCATGGCCGCGACGGCCCACTTGCCCGCGGAGCCGGCGGCGTTGTCGCGGATAAGTGATGCCGACCAGACCGGACCGACCTCCGCCCAGACTTTGCCGCTGTTCCACGCGGAGTAGAGCGCCGCGTCGAAGGCGGGATAGGAGGTGACGAGATCCTGGTCGAAGAGCCCCTGCCAGTAGCCGGCGACCTTGCTGTTGGTGGCGCTGTCGAGCGAGACCGTCCAGGCGTCGCCGTTGACTCCGAACCAGGGAGCACCGCCCTGCCAAGCGAAACCGGCATAGAGGTACGGGTCGGTGGGCAGGTTCATGATGCGGGCCTTCGGGTCGGCGGCCTTCACCGCGGCGGCGGCCGCCTTGAACTCCTCCCAGGTCTTCGGAGCCGCGATGCCCGCGGCGGTGAAGAGGTCGGAACGGTAGAACATGCCCATCGGCGCGGTGTCGACCGGCACGCCGTAGGCGGTACCGTCGATGCCGACATTGCCCCACACCCAGTCGGCGAATTCGGCCTGCCGTGGTTTGACGTACTGGCTGATGTCCTGCAGCATGCCGGCGGCGAGGAAGCTCGAGAACGTCTCGTAGCCGATCTGCGCCAGGCACGGGGCCGTGCCCGCCTTTGCGGCCGTGAGCATCTTGTCGTAGCCGCCCGCGCCGCCGTTGGCGATGGCCTCGTACTTCACCTGGATGTCGGGGTGAGACTCGTTCCACAGCGCGACGGACTTCTCGTAGCCCGAAGCCCAGCCCCAGAAGGTGATTTTCACCGGGCCGCCGGTGCTCGCCCCGGTGCTGCCGGAGCACCCCGTCAGCGCGATGCCGGTGGCGGCGATGACTGCGGCCGCAGTGAGTCGCGCATTTCGGTTGAGCATGACTTCCTCTCGACTGCTACTTGTAAGCGCGTTGCGTGTCGCCGGGTCATTCAGGTTGCCCGGCCAGCCGCATCTCCCCGCTGCCTGGCGCCTGCACCCCGGCCATGATCTTGACCAGTGTGGACTCATCGGCGCCGGTGCCGCCCACGAGTGCCGGCACCTCCCCGGGAGCGACTTCGAGGGAGACATCGCTCAGGGCGGTGGGGTGACCGAAATGCTGGGAGATGTTCGCGGCCGACAACACCGCGGTGGCACCGCGCCCCGGGGGCGGGCTCGGGGCCGGCGCCGACGAGTCGTGCGGGTCGGCGGACACTTTGTTTCCCCTTTACGACGATCAGGTTAATGCTCGGATACTTGCATACAAGCTCGGCGGCATGCAACGATCATTTTCGTGAGTTCCAATCAAGCGCTCATCCCTGAGCCGACACCCGTCGGGCGCGATCCGATGCTGTCACCGGTCGTCCGAGACCGTCCGTCAGCACGGACGTCCGATCGCGTCTACGACGAGTTGGTCTCCGCGATCCGCGAACTGCGACTCGCCCCTGGAGCGTCCCTGTCCGAGACAGACCTCGCCGAGCGGCTGCACGTCAGTCGTACGCCGGTGCGCGAGGCCCTCGCGCGGCTCGTCGACGCGGGACTCGTGCGGGTCGTGCCGCAGGTTGGCACCCGGGTTGGGTTGATCCGCCTGCGTGATGTGGAAGAGGCGCGCTTTGTCCGCGAGAGTCTGGAGGTTGCGGCCTTCGAGGTGGCGTGCGCCGGCCCGGCGCCGAACGTCACTGTGCTGCGCGAACTGCTCGAACGGCAAGAGCACAGCTACCGCACCGAAAACTATGACGCCTTCTTCGCGGCCGACGAGGCGCTGCACAGCGAGATCTTCACGCTCAGCGGCTATCCGGGAGCGTGGCAAGCCGTGCAACGGATGAAGCTGCAGTTGGACCGGCTTCGGCGGCTCACCCTGCCCGACTCCGCCGCGGTGCGCAAGCTGATCGACGAGCATCGACTGATCGTGGACGCGCTGGAGACCTCTGATCTGTCAGCCGGTCGCTCCCTGATCAGCCGGCACGCCAGGCGCGCTCTGGAACTCGGCCCGACGCTGCGCGCCAAGTACCCGGACTATTTCACGGAATGAGCGCGACGACGGCTACCGGGACCGCGGACAGACGCGCTCCGGTGTCGTACCGGATCGCCCCTGACCAGACACCCGACCTGCTCGACGTCGACATGGAACAGGTTGCCGCAACTCGAGGCGCTGGCGGGAACCGCATTCGCGGGCCCGTGGCGCAACGCTCGGTCCAGGAAGGACATCACCACGTGAGCAGGTTCGACGGGCGGACGGTACTCGTCACAGGCGCGGGTTCCGGCATCGGCTACGAAATGACTCGCCGATTTCTGGACGAAGGGGCAACGGTGTACGCGGCGGATCTCAACCCCGCGGGCGTACCGGACGGCAGCATCCCTCTCGCGGTTGACGTGACCGACCCCGACTCTTTCGCGGCGGCGGTGTCCCGTGCGGTGGCCGAGACCGGCTCACTGCACGTCCTGTGCAACAACGCGGGGACGTCCTCGACCACGGACCCGATCGCCTGCACCGTGGAGGAGTGGGAACACACCTTCGCGGTCAACAGCCGCGGTGTCTTCCTCGGCACCAAGTTCGCGCTGCCGCACATGCTCGCCCAGCAATACGGAGTCATCGTCAACACCGCGTCCGCAGCCGGACTCGTCGGGTTGAAGGACCGTGCGGCCTACTGCGCCAGCAAGGGCGCGGTAATTGCCTTCACCCGCCAGGTCGCGGTGCAATACGCGGGAACCGGTGTGCGCTGCAACAGCGTCTGCCCCGGGACGGTCGATTCGCCGTGGGTCGGGCGGCTGCTCGCGGCGGCCGACGACCCGGCACACGCCCGCGTCCAGCTCGTCGCCAGGCAGCCGATGGGCCGGCTCGGCACGCCGATGGAGGTCGCGGCAGCGGCCCTCTACCTCGCCTCGGACGAGGCCGCGTTCATCACTGGCACCGAACTGGTCATCGACGGCGGCCTGCTCGCCGGTTGACAGCCCCTACCACGAACGGATCACCATGAGAATAATGCGTATCGGCGCACCCGGCGCCGAACGGCCCGTCGTTCTGCTCCCCGACGGTCGTCACCTCGACCTGTCCGGGCTTACCGACGACATCGATGGCGAATTTCTCGCCGGTGACGGCCCGGGCCGGCTGCGCGACGCGGTCGCTGGGGACAGGTTGCCGGAGATCGACGTCGTCGGGCAGCGCGTCGGCCCTCCCATTGCCCGGCCCGGGGTTGTGCTCTGCATCGGCATGAACTACGCCGCGCACGCCGCCGAATCAGGCTCCGATGCGCCGCAGTGGCCGGTCATCTTCTACAAGGCTCCCAACACCGTCGTCGGCCCGTACGACGAGGTTTTGCTGCCACGCGGGTCGGCGAAGGCGGACTGGGAGGTCGAGCTCGCGATCGTGATCGGGCGCCGCGCCCGCTACCTCGGCTCCCCTGCCGACGCGCCGGCTCACGTCGGCGGCTACGCCATCTGCAACGACGTGTCCGAGCGAGCCCTGCAGCTGGAAACCAGCGGTGGACAGTGGTCGAAGGGCAAGAGCTGCGAGACGTTCAATCCGCTCGGACCCTGGCTGGTCACCCCCGACGAGATTCCAGACCCCCAGACCCTCGGCTTGCGCGCGTGGGTCAACGGTGAGGCCCGGCAGGCGTCCAACACCAAGGACATGATCTTCAACGTCGCTACGCTGATCTACGAACTCAGCCAGGTGACCGTCCTCGAACCGGGCGACGTAATCAATACCGGCACGCCCGAAGGTGTTGCGCTGTCAGGCCGTTTCCCCTACCTGATGGAAGGTGACATCATGGAACTCGAGATCGACGGGCTGGGCCGGCAGCGGCAGCGGGTCGGGCAGGCATGACCATCCGCCTCTCCCTCGGCCACATCGACAAGTACGACTCCCACGTCGCGACGTTCGCCCACCAGCTCGGACTCACCGGCGTGCAGCTGCACACCCCCGACCTGCTGCCCGGAGTCGACGGCTTCTGGAGCCTGGCCGAGTTGAGGGCCCTCCGGGAACGCTGCGACGCTGACGGGCTGGCGATCGACGGCCTCGAAAACGTCCCGCTCGCCCACTTCTGGAAGATCCAACGCGGCCTGCCCGGGCGGGATGAACAGATCGAAAACTACCGGAAGACGATCCGCAACCTTGCCGCCGTCGGAATCGATCTGCTCGGCTACAACTTCCTCGCCACCTACGTCTGGCGCACCGACATGGCCGCGAAAGGACGCGGCGGCGCCAAGGTCACCGCCTTCGACCTGGCCGACGTGCACCGCGGCAACGCGCTCGCCGGGTACCGGCTGACCCCGGAGCAGCCCGTGGACGAGCCGATCACGGCCGACCAGATGTGGGCCAACCACCAGTACTTCCTCGACGCTGTTCTACCCGTCGCCGAGGAAGTCGGCGTGCGGCTCGCCCTGCACCCCGACGATCCACCCGTCAATGAGCCCCTGGGCGGCGCAGCCCGGATCTTCATCTCCCCTGCCGCCATTGGACAAGCCCACAAGCAAGCCGGCGGCAGTCCGTCATGGGGGCTGAACCTCTGCCTCGGAACGGTGTCGGAAATGGCCGGCGAGCAGAGCATCAACGAGGTCATCGACCTCATGGGACCGGCCATCTTCTACGTCCATTTTCGGGACGTACGCGGCACTGTACCGCGCTTCAGCGAGTCCTTCCTCGGCGAGGGCAACTTCAACCCGGCACGAGTGATCCGCCGGCTCAACGACTCCGGATTCGACGGATTCCTCATCGACGACCACGTCCCAGCACTGATCGGAGACCTGGACACCTGGGGCGACACATCGTCCGAGGCATACTGCAGCCGAGGCCGAGCACACGCGATCGGATACCTGCAAGGCGTCCTGAACGGCCTGGCGCTCGACGAGCCAGACGGCACACGTGGTCTGCCGGCGAACAGTCAGCTCCCGGCCAACCTGTGACGAGCGAGGATGCGGTGTCACCACGCGCTACACGATCACCCGATCAGTCGGTCGACGCCCCGACCGAAGTGGTGCACGCCCGGCTTCGCGGATCGCGTCGGCGCGGCCGCACCGGGGATCGCGTCGGCGCGGCCGCACCGGGGATCGCGTCGGCGTGGCCGCACCGGGGAACCGAGAACAGGACATCGATACCCGTTCGGGGCTCGACCAGCGACAGCACGTCCGAGCTGCGATCCGGATCGACCACAACCCTGGCTCGCGTCGGTTCGCGGCGTGATCATCGCGCCTAGAGCCTCTCCTCGGCTTCTTCCGGCTCCGGCTTTTCGGAGCCCCTGAGGATGAGCTGTGTGGGGAGCATCCGGGTGGCAAACGCCGAGGTGTCGCCATTCAGGCGACCGAGTACGATCTCGGCAGCGGTGCGCCCCATCAGCTCGATGTCCTGGCTCACCACCGACACCGGAGGGCTGCCGAGCAACGATGTCTCGAAGTCGTCGAAGCCGACGAGGGGCAACCGTCGGCCGGCCTTCTGGAATGCGAGCAACGCACCGATCGTCGAGCGGTTGTTGGCCGCGAAGACGGCGTCGGCCGAGTCGTCGCCGAGCACGGCGCCGACCTCGTGTTCCGCCTGTTCCCTGGTGCGCGCCGTCGTGATCGTGAGCGAGTCGTCAACGCCGATCCCGGCCTCGGCGAGCGCCGCGGCGTATCCGGCGTGACGTTCGCGCATCGTGTAGATGTCGAGCGAGTCGCCGACGAAGGCGATGCGCCGCGAGCCGGAGGAGGCGAGCGCGAAGGTGGCCTCGCGCGCCCCGCCCGCGTTGTCCGCGAGCACGGCGTCGGCATCAGAGTACGGCACGGGCCGGTCAAGGAAGACCAGCGGAGGGATGGGCGAAACGACGTCGGACCAGTCGCGGACGGCGTTCCGCGGCGGCACTACGATCAGGCCATCCACCCGCTGCTCCATGAGCCGATCGACCAGGCGATCGTGCCGCAGCCCTTCCTCTTCGGAACTGGCGATCGTGACGAGGTATCCCGCCGCATCCGCCACACTTTCGATGGCTCGTGCGAGCGCTGAGTAATAGGGGTTCGCGAGGTCGCTGATGACCAGGCCGATGGTCTTGCTCGTCCGACCGGGCCGGATGCTCGCCGCGGAGAGGTTGCGGCGGTAGCCGAGCTTCACGATCGCTGCACTGATTCGATCCACGAGGTCAGGATCGATGTTCGTTTCCCCGTTGACGTGACGCGAGACGGTCTTCAAGCTGACCCTTGCTTCGTGAGCAACATCATTCATCGTAGGGTTGCGTGGCACCTGGTCTCTCCAGTCGACGACTGTTACCGCCCGATCGTATTCTGCTGTGCCACCGCGCCATCGTGCTCGGCGAGCAGGTGCAGTGTAGTGCCGCATCAGGCAACGTTTGCCCTCCTTGTACTTCGGGTAAAGAGACTCGAAGCCGTCGGCGTCGAAGTTGTGGATCACATCCCGGACCCGGTCTGCGCTGGTGAAGGTGACTTCGGCGATCTTTGCCACGGGCATGCCCTGCGCGGACAGCAGCACCGTCTGGGCCCATCGCCAGGTCACCACCGACCCCGTACCGCGGCGGATGATCCGCAGCAGCCGTCTGCCCTCGTCATCATCGATCTCACGCACGCGTATCCGTCTGGAGGAGGCGGCGCGGCCGGTGCCCTGATTCGCTCAGCCGGCCCGTCTGACGACCCTCACCCCGCCCGCGGGCACCGTGATCTCCCCCTCGTGAACGGACCCGTCCAGCAGGTCGGCTCCCGCCCCCGGAACGGTCGTCTCGGTGTCGCCGTGGTTGATTAGGAAGACGTAGTCGTGATCGGCCGAGCGGCGCGTCACGACCTCGAGTCTGCCGTCGGAAGGTGTCGCCGCCGCAAGCCGCTTCGCGATCGCCTCCACCAGACGCGCTCGGGCGCCGGCGGCCAGTTCCACGCCCACGTACCAGGCTTCCCCTGCGCCTCGGGTCGCGCGCGTGATCGCCGGCGCACCCGCGAAGTCGCCGCTGAGGTACCGGGCCTCGGCCACCGCATCCGTTAGATCGATCTCCTCGTGCCAGGTCGAGACCCGGGTGGGCCCCGTGACCCCGTCGATCTCCACGGAGTCCGCCTCCATCATGGGCGCGAACTCCTCCACGCGCACCCCCAGCAGCTCGCGGAACGCCCCGGGGTAACCGCCGAGCCGTACCCGGTCGAGCGGATCGACGATGCCGGAGAAGTAGGTGACGATCACGGTCGCCCCCGCGTCTGCGGCGGCGGCAATGGCGGCTGCGTCGTGGTCGGAGACCAGGTAGAGCATGGGCACGACGATCAGTCGGTAGCCCGACAGGTCGGCCGACGGCGGCATGACGTCGACGGTGATGCCCGCCTCCCAGAGACTCCGGTACCAATTGAGGGCGGACTCCATGTACGAGAGACCGTTGTGCGGATGCGACTCTCGCTCGGCCGCCCACCACGACTCCTCGGAGAACAGCAACGCGCAGTCCGCGACTACCCGGGTTCCGAGCACTTCGGCACAGGATGCGAGCTCCACGCCGAGCGCCGTCACCTCCCGGAACTTCCGGCTGTCGGCACCGGCATGCGGGAGCATCGCGGAATGAAACCGTTCGGCGCCCGCGTTGGCGGCCCGCCACTGGAAGAAGCAGATCCCGTCGGATCCGCGGGCGACGTAGGAGAACACGTCCCGCCGGAGTTGCCCGAGGCGCTTCGCGGGGTTGACAGGGCGCCAGCTCGTGGCACTGGTGGCCGTCTCCATGAGCAGCCACGGCTTCCCTTGCGACAAGCCGCGTGCCCGGTCGGCCGAGAACGACAGCTCGACGTGAGCGTCGGGCGTCGACCTGAGGTAGTGGTCGCTCGCGATGAGATCCAGGTCGTCGGTCCACGAGCTGTAGTCCATGTTCTTTCCGGCGTCGAAGAGCACCAGGTTCGTGGTGATCGGCACAGCCGGGGTGACACGCCGCAGCACGGCGGTCTCTGCTCGCAGCTGCTCGCGCAGCCGGTCGGAGCTGAACCGGTCAAAGTCCAGCACGTGAGTGGGGTTCGAGTCGGTGAACGTCACCCGCGGAGGCTGAATCTGCTCCCACGCCGAGTAGGCCTGGCTCCACGCGGCGGTCGTCCACGCGGCGTTCAGCTCGTGGAGCGAGTCCCGGTACCGCTCTTTCAGCCAGCTCTGGAAGGCCACGGCGCTCGCGTCGTCGTAGCACCGCGAATTGTGGCCGCCGAGCTCGTTGGACACGTGCCACAGCGCGAGAGCCGGGTGCTCGCCGTAGCGCTCCGCCATCTTCTCCACCAGCGCGAGCGAGTGCTCGCGATAGACCTGCGACGACGGCGACCAGGCCTGGCGTCCGCCCTGCGACATCATCCGCCCGTACCGATCGACGGGCAGCACCTCCGGAAACTGTGTGGTGAGCCACGGCGGAGGCGATGCGGTGGCCGTGGCGAGATCGACGGCGATGTCGTTCGCATGCAGCAGGTCGAGCACGCGGTCGAGCCATCCGAAGTTCCATCGATCGGGCGCCGGCTGCAGCGTCGACCAGGCGAAGACACCGACCGTGACGAGGTTGACACCGGCCTCGCGCATCAATCGCACGTCCTCGTGCCACACGCTCTCGTCCCACTGCTCAGGGTTGTAATCGCCTCCGAAAGCCACGGGTTCGCCGCCGAACCGGGCCACGACGTTGGCGGGCCACCGGATCCACTCTGCCGTCACGAACTCTTCTCCTCACTGCCCAACGAACGAACATCCACGCGAAGACCGCCTTGCCAGCCAGCAAACCGAAACCCGGTAAGCCCGACCCCGGACGACCACCCGGCTCCACCAACCGCGGACCAGCACCCCGACACGACGTCGGGAGACCGTCAAACGCAGCCTGAGGATCACCGCCCGGAACAGCGCCAGGTTGCGACAAGATCAGACTAGCGGCTTGAGACAACGTTGTTTAGAGTGAACCCGCGCAACCGGCTCACAGCCCGTCCTGGCACGACAGTTGCGGCGATCGTTCAACGAAAATGCCCACCGCGGCTGACCCCCGCGCCGTCCACGGCGCGGAGCCCGTGGACGATATCAAGGGAGTGGATCGTGGCGGAGTTCGACGGCAAGGTCGCCATCGTCACTGGTGGACTTAGCGGCATTGGACGCGCGACAGCCCGAGTGCTTTCGGCGCGCGGCGCGACGGTCGTGGCCGCGGGTGTCCCACCGACACGTGACTCCGAAGCTCCGCTTCCAGGTATCGAACACGTCGACGTTGACGTCACCGACGAGACCGCCACCGCGCAACTCGTCGCACACGTCGCCGCCACACACGGCGGACTCGACATCGTCGTCGCCGCCGCCGGAATCCAACGCTACGGCACGGCGGCGAAGACCAGCGCCGATGAATGGAACGAGGTGCTCGCCGTCAACGTGACCGGCGCCTTCCACACCATCAAGCACGCGTTACCCCACCTGCGCGCTCGCGGAACGGGGGCGATCGTGATCGTCTCCTCCGTTCAAGCCTTCGTCACCCAAAACGCCGTCGCCGCCTACACCACCAGCAAAGGGGCGCTCAACGCACTCGCACGATCGATCGCGATCGACGAGGCGAAGAACGGGATCAGAGTCAACACCGTCTGTCCCGCATCGGTGGACACCCCGATGCTGCGGTTCTCGGCCCGCACCTTCTCCGACGGCAGCGACCAAGCCGCGCAAGCACTGGTCGAGTCCTGGGGACGGATGCACCCACTGGGACGAGTGGCGCAACCGGATGAGGTTGCCGAAGCGATCGCCTTCCTGGCCAGTGACCGCGCCAGCTTCATCACCGGTATCGCGCTACCCGTTGATGGTGGGCTGCTGGCCAACGCCGCGGTGGTGCTTCCCGAATGAGGGAGAACATCCGTTACGACCGTGATCCCGGTCGGCCAGACTGGTTTCCACTTGTCCCGAACAGCCGCTGGGTCAGCCCTGGCCGGCCCGGCCAGCCGGGGATGACCGAGGACTCCAGATGACGGCTGAGGTTGCGGTTCCCAGTAGGGCCCGAGTCGGCGAAGGGCCGGTGTGGGACGCCGAGATCTGTCGCCTGCACTGGGTCGACATCCCCGCCGGACACATCCATACCAGCGACCCGACCACCGGTCAGACCACCAGCGTCGAGCTGCCGACGCTCGTCGGCGCCGCGGTACCACGACGCAGCGGAGGCTTCGTCGCCGCAACGGCCGAAGGGTTCGCGACCGTCGAAGCCGACGGATCGATGAACATCCGGCGCGCGATCCTGCCCGACGGCGAGCGCATGAACGATGCGAAGTGCGACAGGCAGGGGCGACTCTGGGCCGGCAGTACCACGATGGATTTCCAGCCCGGCAAAGGCGCTCTGCATGTCCTCATGCCGGATTGGACAAGCCGCGTTGTCCTTGAGGAACTGGCCCTGCCCAACGGGCTTGGCTGGAGTCCCGATGGACGCACCTTCTACCTCGCCGACACCATTGCCGGCGAGATTTCGGCCTTCGACACCGATCCCGGGTCCACCAGGATCAGTCGTCGACGCACGTTGTTCCGGATCCCCGCTCGCACAGGCATGCCGGACGGACTCACCGTCGACACAGCAGGGTGCCTATGGGTCGCGGTATGGGGCGGCGACCGCTTGGCACGGATCTCTCCGGACGGAGACTTGCTCGGCGAGGTCCCGCTGCCCGTGCACCAGCCGTCCTCCTGCACGTTCGGCGGATCCCGTCTCGACATCCTGTACATCACGTCGGCCCGTGAAGGGCTCGATCTTTCCGGCAACGACCCCGCGGGATCAGTGCTCGCCATCGACCAGTTGGGCGCCGTGGGCATGCCGTCGACGGCGTTCGCCGGATGAGTGGGGCCGCGATGGTTCGCCCCAACGTGGCAGCTGGTACTCCGCAGTGAGGAACTCGCGCACCAAGAGGCGTACCAAGTCGGGCTGGCCGCTGATGCACCGGCACTTCGTCGACCACGCCAACGCCCTCCTGCGCGAGCCGGAACCCCGAAGGTGCTGGGTATCGATGAGACCCTGCGGGTGCCAGAAAGGTGCGGACGGTGCTCGTTGAAATGCGCCTCGTACTGGCTTCCTCCTCCCGAACGTTTCCCCAGACACCCGAGCATGTTGTGGTGTCAAGCGACGGCTGCTGGAGGAGGAGAACGCCCAGCTGCGGCGGGCGGCCTTCGGACGCGGCCATCCGGCTCAGCCCGCGGAACGTCCTCTCCCGGACACGGGTGCGGATGCGGAAACCGGTGCGGACGCGACGCCTCCCCGCGGGCGCCTGCGGGACCTGGGCTTGCCGGTATGGTCCGTGTACTCCAGCCACCATTCCGCGATCACCAGGTTGACGACCCAGCTGAGCCAAACACCGGCGGCTCCGATCGCCATGATCATCGCCTGCTCGTCGCCGCCGTAGGCGGTGTCGAGCCGCGGAAGCTGGACAAGGAGCAACACCCCGGCCCACAGACGACTCACGACGATGGACGTGGTCAGCGCGAAGCTGCGGATCATCCACCTGCGGTGCTCGGGGAACCGCCGCTGCCGCGCCATCCGCCATCCGGCGATACCGGTGATCAGCCACACCACGCCCAGCATGGTGTTCCCAGCGTTCCCCCCGAACCCCGTGTGGCCGAACGGAGCGACCCCGAGCACGGTGATGCCGGCCGGGAAGACCCCGAGGAAGAAGTACGCTCGCCCCATCCAACGGTGCACCCGGGGAAACGAACGACGGAACCACGGCCACACCTGAAAGCACCCCGTCAGCAGGGCCACCGTGCCGAACATGATGTGCGCCACGAGCAGGGGATAGAAGAATGGCGGAGAATCGGACACCTCGACCCGCGATTGCGCCGGATCGAAGGTGAGGTACGGCGGCACGGAATACACCACGAAAGCGAGCATCACGATGAACAGCGGAATGATCCAGCGAAACTGGCGCCGCCGCCGTGGTCGCGCCGCCGGCTGCGGAGGCGGTGCCTCGGCCCCGTCCTCGTCGGGCACCGAGCCCGGTCCTCCCAGCATTGTGGCCACAGAGGGTCTCCTCATCGTCGTCGGGGTCGGCGGGCGTTACCCGCCCATTGGGGCTAGCCTCGCGGGGACGCGGATCTGGGGCCAGAGTCGAACCGACTGCAGTCACCCGGGAGACCGCCGGTGGAGACCTGGGACTCACACGTGATGCACGGTCGGCACGGGGAACAAGAAGCCGTCGCCCGGCTGCTCGCCGACGCGCGGAGCGGACGCAGCGGGGTGCTGGTCCTGCGCGGCGAAGCGGGGATAGGCAAGAGTTCACTGCTACGCCATGCCGCCGAGACCGCAGCCGCCCCCGAGCCCATGCGGGTGCTCGCGTGCGCCGGGGTGGAATCCGAGGTCGAGCACGCGTTCAGCGGGCTACTCGGGCTGCTGCGGCCGGTGCTCGATCACCTCGACGCGCTGCCCGGCGTCCAGGCCGAGGCGCTGCGCGGCGCGCTCGGCATAGCCGACTCCCCTGCCTCGGACTTCCTGGTCTCGGCGGCGGTGCTCACCCTGCTCGCGGCGGTGGCGGCGGACCGCCCTCTGCTGGTCACGGTCGACGACGTGCAGTGGCTGGACCGTGCCTCCGCCGCCGCCCTGCTGTTCGCCGCTCGCCGGCTGGCCGGCGAGCCCGTCGCGATGCTGCTCGCCGTGCGCGAACCCGAACCGCTGCCGGTCAATACGGCCGGGCTGACCGAACTGGTGCTGCACGGACTGCCCCCCGAGGACGCCGCGCAACTGCTCGACGCGTACGGCTGGACGCTGCCCACCCGTCAACGAGATGCCCTCGTCGCGGCGACCGGTGGCAACCCGCTGGCGCTGATCGAGTTGGCCCGGCTCGACGAGCCCGAGCGGGCCCTGCCCGACCTCGCCATGACCGGAACCCTGCCTGTGAGCGCCCGTGTCCGCGCGGCGTTCCTGCGCCAGGTCGAAGCCCTGTCCGCGGACGGCCGCGCGGCGCTGCTGGTGGCGGCCGCAGAGGAGAGCGGGAACGTCGGCACCGTCCTCGGAGCCGCCGCCCGGCTGGGCCTACCGGCCGACGCTCTGGACCCGGCCGAGCGGTCGGGACTGGTGCAGCTCACCGGGGTCGAGATCCGCTTCCGGCATCCGCTGGTCCGCTCCGCCGTCTACGCCGACGCCTCTTTCGACCGCCGCCGCGCCGCGCATCTGGCCATCGCCGCGTACCTGAGCGCCGCCGGAGAGGACGACCAGGCGACCTGGCATCTCGCCGTGGCCACGACCGCACCGGATGAGAAGATCGCCGCCGCGCTGGAGCGAGGCGCCGACGCCGCCCGACGGCGCGGTGGCGCGGCCGCGGCGATCTCCGTCCTGCAGCAGGCCGCGCGGCTCAGCGAGTCGCCCATCGACCGCTGCCGCAGGACGGTGACCGCCGCTTTCGTGGCGCTGGACGCAGGCCGGCCCGGCCTGGCACGGACGCTCGTCGACCAGGTCATGGCCGAGCCCGTGCCCCCCGCGATACTGGCCCAGCTCAACGGGACCATCGAGCTGTACAGCGGGGACCCCGCGATCGCCTACTCACACCTGATGCGGTGCGCCGAGCTCATGGCATCCACCGAACCCGAGGAGGCAGCCTGGATCCTCACGCTTGCGGCGGGATCGGCGTTGCACGCCGGAGACATGGAGGCGACGATGCTGGCGACCAGGCGCATCACCGACCTGGACTGCTCCCCGGCGACGCTTCGCGCCGCCGAAGGCCTCCTCGAGGGCTACGAGGGTGTCATCACCGGGGCCGAACTGTGGGAACTGCCGGGCGCCATGGTCCAGGCCGGGGGCGGGGGCGGTGAGCGGGAGTGGATGTGGGCGACCGTGATCGGCTGGATGGGGCCCGACGACCACCAGGCCCTCCGGCTCGCCGAAGCCACCGGCCGCCGGGTCCGCGCCGCGGGCTCTCCCGCGCTCCTGACCGAGGTGCTGTTCTACCACGCCGACATCGAGTTCCGGCTCGGGCGCTGGACCGAGGGGGCCGCGCATGCCGAGGAGGGCTTGCGGTTGAGCTACGAGACCGGCCAGCGGGGATGGACAGCCAACTTCCTCGCCCAGTCGGCCCGGTTCGCCGCCGTGCGCGGCGAGGCCGCGGAATGCCGCAAGCTCGCCCGGCAGGCGCTGGAGATCGCGCTCCCGCTGCGCGAGCGTATCGCCGCGGCGACCGCGACCGGCGCCCTGGGGCTGCTGGCGCTGGGCGAAGACGCGTCAGGGGAGGCATTCACGGAGTTGATGCGCCTGGTCGACCGAGGTTCACCTCGGTCCAATGACTTCGTCGCCTTCGCGATGCTCCCGGACCTCGTTGAGGCCGCCGTGCGCGCTGGACATCCGGAACCGGCCCGGCGGGTCGTCGCGGCCATGGAACCTCAGACCGGCGGCATCCGCGGGCCCGCCGCCCTGGCCCGGAAGCACCGCTACCGCGCGATCCTGGCAGACGACGCGCACGCCGAGTCGCACTACCGGAGCGCGCTCGCGGGCGGCGGGCTCGACCAGCACCCCTTCGATCGGGCGCGGACCGAACTTCTCTACGGGGAATGGCTGCGCCGCAACCACCACAGGATCGAGGCCCAGCCGATACTGAGGGCCGCAGGCGAGACGTTCGAGGCGCTAGGAGCGGCACCATGGGCACGGCGCGCGGTCGCCCAGTTCCGCGCGGCCGGCGGCGCCGTACCGCACCAGATCCGGGCGGTCGCCGTTCTGCTCAGCCCGCAGGAACTGGAGGTGTCCAGGCTCGCGTCCAAAGGGCTGAGTAACCGCGAGATCGGCGACCGGATGCACCTCAGCCCGCGAACGGTGGGCTCGCATCTGTACCGGGCGTTCCCCAAACTCGGGATTTCCGCACGCGCCGAACTCCGCGGCCTCGACTTTGAACTCGACCTCGGCTGACGAAAGCGCGACCGGCGCCATAGCCACCTTCATAAGTGGCAGTCTCCTGAACTGCGCAAACACCTCCAGCAGTTCAGTCGACCGCTGAATACGCTGATCTTCCAGTACGTCTATACCGAACCGCTGCCAGCATCACGGCCCTGTACTCGGCGGGTAGCCGGAGCGCATTATTGCGCCCCGGCCCCCTCAGAACCGTGCGGGCCACTCATCGCGGCACACGCCTCAAGGGCCGAAGTGACCCGGTAGCTCCCATTAGCCCCGGAGGGCGGTTCAGGATTGTTGTGCTGGTTTCCTGTGTCGGCGGGCGAGGACCCCGCGATAGCAGGAGGAGTGCACGAGGCGGACTGTACGGGTTTACTGGACAGACCCTGCGGGCCCTGCACGCCGCGGTCGCGGCCCGGTGGAGCGTCATCGATCAACGCGGATCTGTTCTACGGCAAGGCCGGCACCATCGGCGCTGGGGCTGGCCGCCTAACACTCCGCCGCGGGAGATCGAAACCATGACAGACCTCCACCTGTGCCTCCAGTCGCCGAATCTACTGTCTACGCAGCAACAGGTGACCTCGGCGGAACCGCTCCCCCTCTCGGGGCTCACGCAGCATCCGGCCGACCTCGACGAACTCGGCCTCGTGTGCCAGCCCGGCAAGGTCGTCGATCGGCCACCGGTAAGCCGGCGCCACCGCGTGGTCGAACGCCGCCACCGGCCCGCCCTCGGACTCGAAGAAGGCGAGTAGAAGGTGATCAGCAGTCCGACCCGTGACCGCGCGACGCCCATGTCTTCACTGATCGAGGGCAGCAGGCCGACCGGCAGCATCTCGGTCGTGACGACGACGAACGTACTGATCGCGAGCACGGCCAGGCCGACGCGCCGCCGCACGGAAAGCGGGAGCTGGGAGTTGAGCTGGTGGACCGCTCGCCCAGACACGTCAGGCTGACCACGATGGGCGAACGGTTCCTGCCGGAGGCGCGGGCCGTGCTGGAGGCCGAGGAGCGGGCCAGAGCGGCGGTCGCCGGCGCCCGGGAGGTGGCCGGGCATCCCGGTCTGACCGCCCTGCCGGTGTGGCGGGATCCACTGGTCGCCGTGCTTCCCGCCCACCATCCGCTCGCCGGCGCGCCCGAGGTGTTACTCGCCGACCTGGCCGGGATGCCGTTCCGCGAATCACGGCTGGCGATGGTCACCTCGCTCGTGGTCCGCCGCGTATCCCCGCCTCCCGGCCTGGAACGGCTCCTGAGCGCGAGCCGGTCAGGAAAATCACCGACGCGTTCGTGGACGCCTACCAGGTCCCCGCCGAAACCGTTCAGGTCTGGATCCACGAGGTGCCCACCGACAGCTGGGGCGCGGCGGGAACGCTCACCGCGGACAGGTAACCGACGGGCGAAGAGGCCGTGTCCGGCTCTCTGCCCGGCTCCCCATACGGGGAGCCGGGCAGAGCCGAGTCGGCGCTACGCCGCCGGGATCTCCTCGCGACCACGTGCTGAGGCACGCCGTACCACTGGCACCACACCGGCTGCGGCGAGTGCAAGGACCATCAGCAGCGCGCTCACCCACACCGGCGAGCGGAAGCCGAACCCCGCGCCGATCGCGAGCCCGCCGAACCACGGACCGATCGTGGCGCCCACGTTGAAGGCTGCCGTGGCGGACCCACCGGCCAGGGTCGGCGCGTCGGCCGCCAGGTGGAGCACTCGCGAGATCAATGCCGGCCCGGTGCCGAACGAGAGCATCCCCTGGATGAAGACGAGCATGATCGCTGCCACCGGGTTCCCCGCGGTCAGCGCGAGCACGGTCCAGCCGACGGCGAGCGACGCCATGCCGGCCATCATGAGCGTGACCGGCCGCGCATCGATGAGCCGGCCCCCGACGGTGACACCGGCGAACGAGCCCAACCCGAAGAGTGCGAGCACGGCGGGCACCCATCCAGGGCCGAAACCGGTGACGTTCGTGACCAGCAGCGCAAGGTAGGTGAACGTGCAGAACGTCGCGCCCTGCACGAGTGTGCTCATCAGCAGGGTCAACAGGAGCTCACGACTGGTCAGGACGCGCAGTTCCCCGCGGGCGCTCGTGCCGGTGGACCGGGGCCGTCCTTCCGGAATCGTCCTTGCGATCGCGATGATGGCCGGTACCGAGACGGCGGCCACCGCCCAGAACGCCGATCGCCATCCCCACTGCTCTCCCAGCAGTGCGCCGGCGGGGACCCCCGCCACGCAGGCGATGGTGACACCCCCGACCACAACGGAGGTGGCGCGCGCCCTGGCATTGGGATCGACCATGCCGACCGCGGCCGCCAGGGCAACGGCCCAGAACCCGGCGTTTGCCAGCGCCCCGACGACGCGCGTCGCGAGCAGCACTCCGTAGCTGGGGGTAAGGGCGCCGATGACGTGGACGGCGGCGAAGACGCAGAGGAAGATGACCAGCGCGCGGCGCTGTGGCCATCGTCGGCTGAGAAGCGCCATCAACGGCGCACCGATCACCATTCCGATCGCGAACGCCGAGGTCAGCAGCCCGGCGGCCGCGATGGATACGTGGAGGTCGCCGGCGATGCCCGGTATCAGACCGGACAGCATGAACTCCGACGTGCCCTGGGCGAACACCGCAAGCCCGAGCATGTAGACGGCGAATGGCATGAAAAGCTCCAGAGACGGCTAGTAGATCAACGGGGTGGGGTGGGCCGCGCCCGCTCATCACGACGGGTGGCAGCGCAGATGACCGTCCGGTCTCTTCACGGACACGACTCGACGACCGCGCTTCGCTCACGAAGGAGATCCGTCGACGCCGGGGAATCGGCGCACGACCGCCTTGGGGGCAGCCCACAGTACGGTGATCCGGCGACGGCAGCCGTGCGGAGGCAGGCCGGCGACCTCTTCGGCCGCGTGGCTTCAACTCGACAGCGGGTCAGCCACCGGTCGACCGGTGGCTAGCGTCTGTTCGCCTCGGGGCTGGACATGATCGCGACACTAACAGCTCGGATCACGCCGCCTCCACCTGTTTACCGGGTCCCGGGAATGGACCCCGCCGATCAGGGCAGACAGCACAGGAACGGGCAGAGGAGGGCGAATCCCGTCGAGGTCGAGGTTGCCGAGGGCTGCTTGAGCCACACGGCTCTATCCACCTTCGTTTGAGGCTTTCGAAGTGTTCACAGCACCTGAGCCGTTAGCCCGTGAGGAAAGTCTCAACTCAGAACTTCAATGAAGCAATAGAAGCTCAGGGGGTTCGCGAGGAAGTGTCCAGAGCCCACCTACTCCGCAGGAGAGTCAATGCAGCATGACGTTGTGCCGTCGATACGGGAGATCGGCATGACGGTGACCGCGGACGACGGGCTGGTCATGGCCGACACTCTGGCCCTGCCCGCAGGTAACGGGCCGCACCCGGCCGTGGTGCTGCTCTGTCCGGGCAATCTCGACCGGGAGGGTTCACACTCATGCGTGCCGACACCCGGTCGCAGAGGAGCGCCACGGCCTTCCGGGCACACCACTCGTTGAGCGATGCACTTGACCCTGCCACTGTGTGAGGCCCTGCACTGGAAGGCACCATGTTCACCATCGGAGACTTCGCCAAGCACGGCCGCGTGTCGGTCCGCATGCTGCGTCACTACGACGCCATCGGGCTGCTGCGTCCCGCCCACGTCGATCCGGCCAGCGGCTACCGCCTCTACGAGGCCGGGCAGCTCGCCCGGCTCAACCGCGTCATCGCGCTCAAGGACCTCGGCTTCACCCTTCAGCAGGTCCAGTCGATCCTCAACGAGCACGTGAGCGTCGAGGAACTACGCGGCATGCTGCGGCTGAGGCAGGCGGAATTGGAGGCGGCCATGACCGATGCGGCGGCCCGGCTGACCCAGGTCGAGGCGAGGCTCCGGACGATCGAGAGCGAGGGGCGTATGCCCACCGACGACATCGCCGTCAAGAGCCTTCCACCCGTCCGGCTGGCCGAGCTGACCGGCACAGCCATGAGCTTCGATCCACAGGACGTCGGACCGGTCATCGGGCCCCTCTACGACGAACTGTGTCGCCGCCTGAGCGATGCCGGGGTGGTCCCGACCGGCCCCGGCATCGCCTACTACGAAGACGCCCCGCACGGAGGTGGGGCGATCACCGTCCACGACCCTCGGAAGCCTGCAACACTCTCTCGTCTCCGGAGATGATCAAGCCCTGGAACTGGGGCTGCGACAACTGGCCCCCACCTATGAGCACCTGCGGGAGGAACTCGCCACGGTCATGGAGGACACGCCCAGATCGGGACGGGCGCATGCTTTCGGATCCATCGAACCACCACCCGGCCGGCTGGCCCGAACAGCCACAACAGGCTGACCTGGCAGAGCACTACCAGCCGACGCCATCATGATCGGACAGAACTTCATCGATCACGCGGCGGTTGGCGGCGGCTTGCCTCTCGTCCGTGTCGATCTCCTTTGCCAGGACGATCAGCGCCTTCCACAGTGCCCAGCCCCGGGCCCGCGCCCACGTGGCGGAGTCCTGGCTGACAGCGCTGCGGAAGGCCTCCCGGCTATCGCCCGAGAACATCGTCCACGCGATCACCAGATCGCACGCGGGATCGCCGACACCCGATGTTCCGAAGTCGATGACGGCAGCCAGCCCTCCCTCCCTGACCAACAGGTTGCCGCTCGCGAAGTCACCGTGGAACCACACCGGCGCCCCGGCCCAGGTCGCATCGAGGGCGGTGTCCCACACAGCCGATGCCCGGTCGGTGTCGATGCGGCCGTCCAGCACGGCGAGGGAGCGACGGGTCTCGTCGTCGTAGTGTGCCGGAGAGGCACCCCGGTAGAAGCTGTGCGCACCCGCCTGTGGCCCATCCGTCGCGTCGGCGCGCTGCAGGGCGAGGATGAAATCGGCCACCGAGGCCGCGAACGCGGGCAGGTCGTCGATGCGGTCAGGGCTGGCGGTCTCGCCCTCCAACCACCTGCGGATCGACCAGTTGAACGGATATCCCGCGCCCGGAGCCCCCTTCGCCAGCGGCATGGGAACAGCAACCGGCAACGACGGCGCGAGGATCGGCAGCCATCGATGTTCCTTGTCCACCGCCGGTGCGTAGCCGGCGGCGGTCGGAAGACGCACCGTCATCTTCTCTCCGAGGCGGTAGGTGCGGTTGTCCCAGCCATCGACCTCGACCGGTGTCACGGACAGGCCGACCCATTCCGGGAACTGGTCCGCGATCAGTCGCTTCACCAGCGACGCATCGATTCCGGCACGTCCGTCGATGTGCGAACTCTCCATCATCCCGAGAGTGTGGCGGCCGTTCCTGCCGTCGCGCAAAGGGTTTTGCGGAGGCTGGACCGTGCGTGGCGACCCACGTCCTGGGTCAGGTCACGGCCGAGACCACGCTGCGTGGCTCGCCACGACCGACAGGATGCGCAGCCGTACCGGAATCGTCCAGAGCCTTGAACGCCCGCGCCACCCCGGGGGCCTGCTCTGCGTCCAGGGGCGCCCTGCTCACGTGTCGGCCACCACACGTTCAGGGTGCCGACGGCGTGCCGGGGTGAAGAGGGCGGCGACCGCGATGAGCAGGCAACCGGTACCGGCGATCACGCAGACCGTGGTGGCTCCGAAGCGGGCCGCGACCCACGACAGACCGGCGGCTCCCACCGGCCCCATGGAGAAGTGGATGGTCCAGAATGCCGAGGTGACGCGGCCGAGCAGGTGGTCGGGGGTGACCTGCTGGCGCAGCGACATCGAGCAGATCCCGGCCACGCTGACGCAGCCGAGGTAGACGCCCATCAGCGCGGCCACGCCCCAGGAGGTGCCGACGGAGCCGATCCCGGCTATGGCCAGCCCGCACACCGACTGCGCGCCGATCCAGCAGGGCCCGAACCCCAGCCGTTGACGCAGGCGCGCGACCAGCAGGGCGCCTGCGACCGTGCCGACGGCGGCGGCTCCGAGTACGGTGCCGACGGTGGAATCGGACTGGCCAAGGTCGTGTTTGAGGCGATAGATCACGATATCTGTGAGGCCGAGTGTCAGGAAGATGAAGAAGGACAGCAGGATCGTCAGGGTGCGCAGGACCGGGTTCGCCCACAGGAAGCGCACACCGGCGAGCAGCTCCTGCCAGGCCCGTTTCTCCCGCGCCACCGTACCGCCCACGTCCGGCATCGGGGTATCCGGCTCCGCAGCCCGCGTCCCGGCGCCGGTCGGCGCCGGCGCCTGGCGTCTGTCGATCCGGATGAGGTAAACGGCGACGGCGGACACCGCGAAGCTGGCGGCGTTGATGGCGATCGCGGTGGTCAGGCCGAAGTGCCCGGCCATGACACCGGCGAGCACGGGGCCCAGGATCCCCGCCGCGGCTGAGGTGGCGTAGAGCCGACCGTTGGCCTCGGTGATCTGTTCCTCCCCGACGAGGTTGCGCACCGCGGCCACATAGGTCACCTGGAAGACCATGCCGACGGCCTCGGCGGCCGGCAACACGACGTACAAGACCCCGACCTGCGGGCCCATCGCCCATGCCAGGGGAATGACCGCGTACAGCACCAGCCGGGCGAGGTCGCAGCAGATCAGCAGTGACCGCCGGTCGAACCGGTCCACCAGAATCCCGGCGAAGATCCCGGCGCCGACCGACGCCGCCCCCGAGATGCCTGTCAGCAGGCCCATCTGGGCCACGGACCCGGTCGCCTGCAGCACCAGCAGCGGGACCGCGATGTAGGCGAAGGAGTCTCCGGCGACCGAGAGGGTCTGCGCGGCCCAGAAGACGCCGAAGTCGCGATCGCGCCACAGCGACCGGACCCGCGTGTCCTGCGGCGCCGTGCCCGCAGCACGTGATCTAGGGAACACGGGACGACCTGGGCGGCACGAGGGAAAGAGCGCCACCGTGGTGATCGTGCGCCCGCACGGCACCGCCGGGACTCAAGAGTGGTCCAGAGCCGGCCTGACCAGCCGCCAGTCCGCCTTGGTACGGCCGGCACCGGGCAGCAGAAGGACATTGCGCATTCCAGAACTCTGGCTGACCGCGGTCAGGCGCGACAACCCATTATCGGGAACAGCGTTTGGCGCACGGCAACCGGCGCTCCGCCAGGTCGCCGAACCGTTGCCGCCGGTGCGCGACGGTCGGCGGGACCTCCTCGAAGGTGGTGACGCCGCCGATGACGTAGTGGGAGAAGATCTCGGCTATGCGGCCGAGGTCTTCGGGCGCGGCCGCCCGGACGGCCGCTTCCTGAGTCGACATGAGCCCTTCCAATTTCTCTATGGCGAAATTAAGAAGAACGGACGGACGCTCATTGCCGGTAGTGATAGGTGTGTGAAGGAGTGAAGCCGATCCGGGCGTAGAGATTACGGGCTGTTTCGTTGTGCTCTTCGACCTGAAGATAGAGGCGTTCGGCCCCCTGACCAGCCGCCCAGCGGGCGCCGGCCCCCAGGATCGCGGTGGCGACGCCCCGGCGGCGGTGGTCGGGGTGGGTCGCCATGCAGAAGATCCCCGCCCAGCCGGAGTCGGCCACGAACAGTCCCATGCCGGCGGTCCGCCCGGCTGTGTCGACGGCCAGGAGAGCGGTGGGCGAGGCGATACGCGCGATGACCTCGCTGCTGGCCGGACGGCCGTCCAGGCCGGCGAAGAGCCGGGGCCAGCGGGCGGGGTCGTCCACCGTTTCGACGGGGATGGTCGACGTGGTCTCGGCGATGACGTCGGCGGTCGAGGCGGTGAGCACCAGGGTCTTACCGGTGAGGGCATAGCCGCGGGCCGCCAGTGCCGCGTCGAGCGAGCGATGATGTTCCGCGGGGCTCACCTGGACGCATGCCGGCTGTCCCCGCTCCCGATAGAAGGCCTCGACCTCGTCGACTGTGGTCGTGCGGCCGAGCAGCGGCAGCGCGGAGTTCGAGCGTTTCCACCCCCCGCCGGGAGTGTGTCTCAGCAACCAGCCCTCGCGATCCTCGGTGAACGAGGCGGGCCAGGCCTGGGCGGCACGCCGTTCGATCTGCCAGGCGGCCGAAGCACCGCAGAGCGTCACGAGCTCGGGAACCAGCTTGGCGAGCAGGTCGTCGTCCTGAGGGCGTGCGGGTTCGTACTCGGTCACGCCGAGTCCCACGACCTCGAATCGCGAGGCCAGGGCGGCGATCTGATCGGTCAGCTCCCCGGGGAGAAGGCCTCCGGGCTCCGGGGTGCCGACGGAGCCGAAGAACTCCGGGTCGAGCACGTCGAGATCGAGGTGGATGTAGAGCGCCGCCCCGTCGGCGAGTGCGGACAGGTCGCCCAGGCCCGTCACTCGCACGTATTCAGATTCAGCGGGGTCCAGTGCGCGGACCCCGGCGAGGACGACCTGCTCCGGCCGGAGCACTCGATCGGGCACCAGGTCTGGTGGCCCCTCACCCAGGAGCGTGCGCAACACCATGCCGTGGAAGGCGCCCGAGGGGGACGAATCGGGGGTGTTGAGGTCGCCGTGCGCGTCGAACCATACGACCCTCAGCCGCTCGCCGTACTCTCGCAGAGCCGCCGAGATCGGTTCGAGCTCCACGCCGCAGTCTCCGCCGACCGTGACCGTGAAACCGCCCCGGGCCCGCGAAAGCGCCTCCCGGGTCCTCGCGGCGGTCTCCGCGAGGGTCTCTCCGATCGTCACGCGCAGGTGCTCGGCGTCGGGGATCATGGCGGCCAGCCGGGCGGCCCCCTCGGCCAGCCGGACGGCCGCCGGGGAGGACGATCCCTGCCACTGGGGCACTTCGACCACCGTTACCTGGGACAACGCTCTCCTCCTCATACCGCGAGGCCTCAGTCTCGCGTGCTCCAACTGTCAAGGACTACTTCGAATTTCTTCGGTTACCGTTAAGGCGGCCTCGATGGCCGGCCCCATACGGCTGTGGCTGTTTCGCGCTCCCCGGCCCGCCGTCGGGCCGGGGACCCGGGCGAGGGCGTGGCGCGGTGTCCGGCTGGACGACGGCGAGATAGGCCCGGATGGCGTCGCGATTGCGGGTCAGGCAGTCGATGCGCTGCTGAATCCGCTCGGCCTCGCCCCGCAGCAGCCCGTCGGTCTCCGGGGTCAGGCATTCCGGATGGAGGTGGATCTCGTCCGGCCTGTTCAGGTAGGGCAGGATATTACGGATGATCTCGGTGGTGAGGCCGGAGTCGAGGAGCCCGCGGATCTGCTGAACCCGGTAGACCGCCGATGCGTCGTAGGAGCGGTAGCCGTTGTCGGTCCGCTCGGGATGCAGCAGGTCCTGCTCCTCGTAGTAGCGCAGCATCCTGGCGGGGACGCCGGTGCGCCGGGACAGTTGATCTTCGTGGCCCGGCTGCTGGCCGGCGTCATGGGCGGCACCCTGTGGGCGATGCTCGCCGGCTACGCCGCCCGCATGGCGCCCGCCGAACGCCGTGGCCGCACCGTATGACCCCTCCATACGGGGCAGGCCGGTGAGCTGGTCGAAGTGCGCGGCCCAGGAGCCGCCATGGACACAGGCCCTCCGATGTTCCTCACGGACCGTCTTCCTCGAGACCGGCCCCTACCAGGGCTCCGGTGCGGAGCGGGATCTCGCGGAGGAGCCAGGAGGCGGCGAAGGCGATCACCGACAGGACCGCGGCACCGAGGAGGATGCCGTGCAGGCCGCTGGTGACGGCCGTCCGGTAGGCCTCGCGGACGGAGGGGAGCATGTCCCGCAGCAGGGCCGGCGTCAGGTCACCGCCCCCGGCGGCCATCCGGTGCGCGGTCTCGGCGCCGAGCCCCCCGGCGAGGCTCGCCTCCATGCGGCCCGCGTAGAGGGCACCCAGCAGCGCGATGCCCAGCGAGCCGCCGATGGTGCGGACCAAAGTGACCGTCCCGCTGGCGGCGCCCATGTCACGGGCGTCGGCGCTGTTCATCGTGATCAGCATGGTGCTCTGCATCAGCAGGCCCATGCCGAGCCCGGCGACCAGGGTGAGGGCCGAGGCGACAGCCGTAGCGGTGTCCACGTCGAGCAGCAACAAGGCGAGGGCGCCCGTCACCGTAACGGCGCCGCCGAGGATCGGGTAGACGCGGTAGCGGCCGTTGCGGCTGACGAGGTGGCCGGTGGTGAGCTGCGCGGCGAGCATGCCGAACATCAGGGGCAGCAGCAGCATGCCGCTGGCCGTCGGAGAGGCTCCCCGGACGAACTGCATGTACTGCGGCAGGTAGTTCGTCACGCTGAGCATGACCGCTCCGACGAGGAAGCTGAGAACCTGGGCGAGGGTGAAGTTGCGGTTGCGGAACAGCCGGGGCGGGATGACCGGTTCGACGGCGCGCCGCTCGACGTACACGAATCCGGCCAGCGCCAGGACGCCGGCGGTGCCCAGGGTGAGGATCTGCGGTGAGGACCAGGCGTAGCTGCTCCCGCCCCAGCCGGCGAGCAGGGTCAGGGCCAGGATGGCGGCGGTCAGCAGCAGCGCGCCGGCGTAGTCGATGCGGGCCGTGATCCGCTCGGTCCGCAGCCGGATCCCCATGCCGATGATCAGCAGGGCGACGGCCCCGATGGGCACGTTCACGTAGAAGGTCCAGCGCCAGCTCAGCTGGTCGGTGAGGAAGCCACCGACCAGCGGTCCGCCGACGAAGGCGACCGGCAGCATCGCGCCGATCATCGACTGCAGGCGGCCGCTCTCGCGCGGGGGGACCAGCACGCCGATGATCGCCAGCGCGCCGACCATCAGCCCGCCCGCCCCCAGCCCCTGTACCGCGCGGAACGCGATGAGCTGACCCATGTCCTGAGACAGACCGGCGAGTGTCGAGCCGGCCAGAAAGAGCAGGATCGCGGCCATGAAGGTGCCCTTGCGGCCGTACAGGTCGCCGAGCTTCCCCCAGATCGGAGTGGTCGCGGCGGCGGCGAGCAGGTAGGCCGTCACCACCCAGGACAGGTGGTTCAGCCCGCCGAGGTCACCCACGATCGTGGGCAGCGCGGTGCCGACGATCAGGCCGTCCAGCATGGCCAGGAACATGCCGAGCATCAGGCCGAAGACACCGAAGTAGATCGACCGCCGTCCTGCCGGTGGTCCGCTGTGGTTCATCGCTGTTTCCCGGAGCGGCATCAGGCCGAGTACGGGCGGACGGCTCTGGCCTCGCGCAGGGCATGCGCCCACCAGGCCAGCTGGTCGAGCATGGTCTTGGCCGCGACGTCACAGGCCGGGTCGGTGGCCGTACCGGCCGGGTCGAACTGCGCCCACACGCCCTGGAAGCCGACGCTGTCGCGGATGGTGACGGCGTGCAGCTCGGCCAGGACGAGACGGAGCTGTTCGACCGCGCGCAGGCCGGCGGAGAAACCACCGTAGGAGACGAAGCCGACCGGCTTGGCATGCCACTCCCTGCCGTGCCAGTCGATGGCGTTCTTCAGCACCGCCGGAAAGCTGTGGTTGTACTCGGGCGTGACGATGACGAAGGCGTCGGCCGTGGCCAGCCGCGGCGACACGGCGGCCAGCAGTTCCCTGGCCTCCGGGGAGGCCGGAGGCTCCCCGAGAACCGGGAAGACGGTGGGCAGCGGGGTCTCGACCAGGTCGATGAGGTCGGCGTCCATGTCCTCGCGCCGCGCGAAGTGGCTGAGCAGCCAGTTCGCCACGACCGGGCCGAACCGTCCGTCCCTGGTGCTGCCGAGGAGGACCGCGATCTGAAGGCGGTTGTCGTTCATGTCGCTCATGAGGGATCCCTTGATGTGTACAACGTATCTTAGCGAGTACAACGTACACATGGCTGTGTACGTTGTCTAATCTTGATACGGTGTATACACCGTGACCTGGAAGGGAACCGCATCCATGGCCGCTCAGAAGAAAGACGACGGCAAGGCGCACACCTCTCTGTGGGAGCGCCTTGAACGCCCCGCTCCGGCGCCCCGCCAGACCCTGACACCCAACCGGATCGCCTCGGTGGCGGTCGAGATCGCCGACGCCGAGGGCCTCGACGCCATCACCATGCGGCGCCTGGCCACCGAGCTGGGCGTCGCCCCCATGGCGGCCTACCGCTACGTGTCCGGCAAGGACGACGTCCTGCAACTGATGGTCGACCTGGTCTACGCCGAACTGCAGCTTCCCGACGCCACCGGCTGGCGGGAGAGCGTGCGGGCCCTCGCCATCCGCACCCGCGCCCTGATGCTGAAGCATTCATGGCTCGCCCAGCTCTCCCCGCAGGCGCTGTTGGCGCTGACCCCGAACCGGATGGCCGTGGCGGAACGGAGCCTGACCGCACTCGACGACCTGGGCCTGGACGCCGACACGATGATGGCCGTCGTCCGCACCGTCGAAGCCTACGTGTACGGCACCACTCACGCCGAGATCGCCCTGCACCAGCTGATGGAGGGCCAGGGATGGTCCAGCGGTGACGAGGTGCGGACGGGGTTGGCCCCGCAGATGATCTGGCTGATGGACACCGGCCACTATCCCACCTACCGGCGCTACACCTTCGAAGCCGCCCGCAAGGACGACCCGCAATGGCAGTTCGAGATCGGGCTGGACTGCGTCCTCGACGGCATCGCCGTACGTGTGGGCATCTGAGACCGCCGACGGTGACGGTGCCGGGCCTCGCCGTCCGGCGCCCCCTCCGGAGGCGGAGATGACCGGATCGGTCCACGGCCTGACCGCCTTGTGCCTTCAGCCCGCCGCCGGATCACCGCATCCTGGACGGATGAACAGCGCACTGTTCGACCCTGCCCGCGGGTACGTCCGCCTGATGGACGGTCTCGTCCCGCACGAGGACGAACCGTTGATCACGAAGACGGCGCACAACGCCTTCACCACCACGAACCTCCACCAGTTCCTCACGAGCCGCGGCGTCCGGGCACTCACCGTGTGCGGCCTCCGGACCGAACAGTGCTGCGAGACCACGACCCGGGTCGCCTCCGACCTGGGCTTCGACGTCACCTTCGCCACCATCCGCACGGTCGACGAGCTGACCAGCGCATAGGTTCGCCGACCCCGGCGAGTAAGCTCGATCGGACCATGCCACGCGTCGTCTTCCTGCTCATCCCCCGGGTGCACCTGCTCGATGTGGCCGGACCCGCTCAAGTCTTCTCCACGGCGGCCGATCTCGGATACGACCACACCATCTCCTACGTCTCAGAGGACAAGGACGTCGCCACCGTGCAGGGGCTGCCCCTGCGTGCCGACGACACCTGGCCGGCCCTCGCGCCCGAAGATCTCGTCATCGTGCCGGGCTGCTCGACGGCCGTCGCTGCACCACGCACCACACGGTCCAGGACGAACTGGCCCGCCTGTACCCGGAGGCGGTCGTGGTGCGCGACGTGATCTATGTCGCAGACGACCGGGTCGTGACCTCCGCGGGGGTGGCCAGCGGCTGGTGCCACAGATGTGCGAACGGCGCTGGGGGCGGGTGATCCAGGTCGGAGGAGGACTGGCACTGCAGCCGATGAACCTCCAACCCCATTACAACGCCTCGCTGGCCGCCCGGCACAACCTCGCGCTCTCTCTCGCGCGCGACCTCAAGGGCTCGGTGTGACGTCGAACGTCGTCGCGCCGGGAGCCATCCTGGTGGAGTCGGTTCAGCGGCTTCTCACCGACATCGCGCCGGCTCATGGTTGGGGCGAGACCTGGGAGGAGATCGAACGCGCCGCCGCGGAGGACTTCGTCCCGAACGACATCGGCAGGCTGGGCCGGCCCGAGGAGATCGCCGGCGCCGTGGCCTACCTGGCCGTTCCCCGTGGCCACGGCACCCGGCGTGAGCCGGCAACGCCCGGTCCTGCCGGTTCTGAGAGAATGAAGCTCCATCCCGAGCACGCTGAGAAGCGGCGCTCCCCTATGGCAGGAGCTCACGCACGTTGTCCCAGAAGCGCGAACGACCATCTCCCGACGCCGCCGACCTCGGACTGCGATCCGACTGCGGCAGCTGCTTCGGACTGTGCTGCGTCGCGCTGCCCTTCGCCGCCTCGGCCGACTTCGCGACCGACAAGGACGCCGGGCAGCCCTGCTCGAACCTGCAGGCCGACTTCCGCTGTGGCATCCATGCGCAGCTGCGGCAACGGGGCTTCTCCGGCTGCACCGTCTTCGACTGCTTCGGCGCGGGGCAGAAGGTCTCCCAGGTCACCTTCAGCGGGCAGGACTGGCGGGAGGCCCCGCGCACCGCACGGCAGATGTTCGACGTGTTCGCCGTCATGCGGCAGCTCCATGAACTCCTGTGGTATCTGACCGAAGCACTCACCCTGCCGCAGGCCCGGCCCGTCCACGACGGACTGCGCCGCGCACGCGAGAAGACCGAGCGCCTCACCGGCGGCAGCGCCCAGGAGCTCACGGAGCTGGATGTGGCGGCACACCGGGGTGATGTCAACGCCCTGCTGCTGCGCACGAGCAAACTCGTGCGGGCCAAGGTCGCGGGCCGTAAGAAGGACCGGAGGGGGGCCGATCTCATCGGGGCCAACCTCAGAGGCGCGAATTTGCAGGGCGCCAACCTCCGCGGGGCGTACCTCATCGCCGCCGATCTCAAGGGCGCCGACCTGCGCGTGGCCGATCTGATAGGTGCCGACCTGCGAGACGCCGACCTGAGCGGCGCCGACCTCACCGGCAGCATCTTCCTCACTCAACCCCAGCTCAACGCGGCCAGGGGCGACACCGCCACCAAACTGCCGCAGGCCCTCACCCGTCCCACGCACTGGTAGCCCCCGGCCCCGGGCTGCGGGAAAGCCGCGACAAGCCGGCGGGGCCCTTCAAAGGGCGACAGACTCCGTTCCGCCGGGCGCGGGACCAGGAGCCACCAGTGCGAAGTCCTACGGTTGGCTGACGTAGCCGGACAGATGTTTGGCGGTGAGGGACGTGCCTGTGCCGACGAGTTCGGCGGGGGTACCGGCGAAGACGATCTGACCGCCCTCGTGGCCGGCTCCCGGGCCGAGGTCGATGATCCAGTCCGCGTGGGCCATCACGGCCTGGTGGTGCTCGACCACGATGACCGTGTTGCCTCCGTCGACAAGGCGGTCGAGCAGGGCGAGCAGCTGGTCCACGTCGGCGAGGTGCAGGCCGGTGGTCGGCTCGTCCAGGACGTAGGTCGTGCCGTTCTTCGCCATGTGGATGGCGAGCTTGAGCCGTTGCCGTTCACCGCCGGACAGCGTGGTGAGCGGCTGACCGAGGCCGAGATAGCCGAGACCCACCGCCACGAGGCGGTCGAGGATCATTCGGGCCTGACCGGTGGTGAAGAACTCGCGGGCCTCGGCCACCGACATGCCGAGAACCTCGCTGATGTTCCTGCCACGCAGCCGGTACGACAACACTTCCGGCGTGAACCGTTTCCCCTCACACTCCTCACACAACGACGCCACCTCGGCCATCATGGCGAGGTCGGTGTAGATCACGCCGAGGCCCTTGCAGGCGAGGCAGGCGCCCTCGGAGTTGGCGCTGAACAGGCCGGGCTTCACACCGTTGGCCTTGGCGAACGCCGATCGGATCGGATCGAGCAGTCCCGTGTAGGTGGCCGGATTGCTCCGGCGGGAACCACGGATCGCCGACTGGTCGGCAACGACCACGCCGTCCTGCCCGGCGACGTAACCGTGGATCAGAGAGCTCTTGCCGGACCCGGCGACACCGGTGACGACGGTGAGCACGCCCAGGGGAATGTCGACGCTCACGTCCCGCAGGTTGTGCAGGGTGGCACCCCTGATCGCCAACTTCCCGTCGGGCCGGCGTACCTCCTCGCGCAGCCTCACGCGGTGGTCGAGGTAGCGACCGGTCAGGGTGTCGGACTTTCGCAGCCCGGCCAGGTCGCCGGCGAAGCAGATCCGGCCGCCCGCCGTGCCGGCACCGGGGCCGAGATCGACCACGTGGTCGGCGATCGCGATCGTCTCCGGCTTGTGCTCCACCACGAGCACCGTGTTGCCCTTGTCGCGCAACTGGAGCAGCAGATCGTTCATCCGCTGGATGTCGTGCGGATGCAGCCCGGCCGTGGGCTCGTCGAAGACGTAGGTGACGTCGGTCAGGCTCGAACCGAGGTGACGGACCATCTTCACACGCTGGGCCTCACCACCGGACAACGTGGAGGACTCCCGGTCGAGGCTCAGATAACCGAGACCGATCTTGACCAGGGAGTCCAGTGTTCCGCGGAGGGTCTCCAGCATCGGCCCGACGGAGTCGTTATGGATGCCCCGGACGAACTCGGCCAGATCGTCGATCTGCATGGCCGAACACTGTGCGATGGTATGGCCGTCGATCATGGAGGATCGGGCGGCCTCGTTCAGCCGGGAACCACCACAGGCGGGGCAGCCGGTGAGTTTGACCGCCCGGTCGGCGAACGCGCGCGCCTGGGGCTGCATCGACTCCCGGTCCTTGGCGAGGTAGAGCCGCCGGACCTTGGTGACGAGCCCTTCATAGGTGAGGTTGTTCGACCCGATTTTGAGCTTGGTGGCGGGCTTGTGGAGGAAGTCCTCCCACTGGGCGGGGGTGTAGTCCTTCAGTCTGAGGTCGGGGTCGAAGAGACCGGAGTGCGCCATCACCTGCCAGTACCAGGTGTCCACCGCGAATCCGGGGACCGTGATCGCCCCGTCGTTCAACGACAGCTCCATGTCGACCAGCTGGCCGACGTCGATCTCGGAGACCTTGCCGAGCCCCTCGCACTCCGGGCACATGCCCTCGGCCCTGTTGAAGCTGAAGGCGAAGGGAGGGCCGACGTGAGGGCTGCCGATCCGGCTGAACATGATCCGCAGCATGGTGTGGGCGTCGGTGGCGGTGCCCACCGTGGAGCGGGAGTTCGCGCCCATCCGTTCCTGGTCGACGATGATCGCCGCGCTCAGGTTGCGCAGCGAGTCGACGTCCGGGCGGCCGAGACTCGGCATGAAGTTCTGGAGGAAGGCCGTGTAGGTCTCGTCGATCAGCCGCCGCGACTCCGCGGCGATCGTGTCGAAGACGAGTGAGGACTTGCCGGAGCCGGAGACTCCGGTGAAGACGGTGAGTCGCCGCTTGGGGATGTCGAGGGAGACACCGGTCAGGTTGTTCTCCCTGGCACCGCGGACCTGGATGAGGTCATGGCTGTCCGCAGCGGTGTGATCCGATGACATTTTCCGAGCGAGCGCTCCTGAGCTGTTACCGCTGTTGCCAACGTTCATGCCTTTAATCATTTCATTGAAGCACCAGATGAAGACTTTTCCCGTTTCCAGTTGCTTATGCTGGGGATCTATGCGCGTAACCTTCAACCCGACGGTGAACCCTGTAGCCGGGAAGACGGACCAATGAGCCGCGAGGAAGCGGGCCTCCGCCCCATCGACCTGGCACGGATGGCAGGCATCTCCACCCAACAGATCCGCAACTACGCGGACGCCGGTATCCTGCCTCCGACCTCACGGTCCCCCGCCGGTTACCGCAGGTTCGACGCCGGACACCGCCGGGCCCTGTTCACCTACCGAGCCCTCGCGAAGGGATACGGGTGGGACACCGCCCGAGCGATCATGCAGGCCGCTCATGCCGGAGACCTCCCTCTGGCGCTCTCCCTCATGGACGCCGGCCATGCCGTGCTGCATGAACAACGTCTCTCTCTCAAGGCGGCGGGCGAAGCGCTCGAAGCGGTCGCAGAGCAGAACCCGGAGACCTCGGGACCGACGCGGTCAGGCATGCGTATCGGAGAAATGGCCGCCCACCTCGGTGTGCGCGCATCCGCCCTGCGTGTATGGGAATCCGTCGGCCTCCTGACCCCACAGCGTGATCAAGACACCAAGTACCGCTGGTTCGGTTCAGCAGACATCCGAGACGCGCGAATGGTCAACATGCTCCGGCAGGGCCGCTATCCCCTGCCCCAGATCAAGCTCATCCTCGACGGCCTCCGCAGGACGGGCAGCAGCGACGCACTCCGCGCAGCCATCGCACAACGTCAGGCGGAACTGACACAACGGGCAACGGCCATGCTCGAGGGTTCCAGCCGCCTGCACCACTACGTCACGGACGGAGAGCCGGCCTCCGGCGACGGAGACGCGGTCGCGCCACGTCGTGATACTCGGAGCCGTACGCGACGGACTGAGCGGTGAAGTCCTCGCCAGGCGACGACCTCGCGGGAGAAAAAGGGGAAGACCTACCCGCGCGGCGCGTACATGATGACGGCGACCCCGATGAGGCAGATGGCGGCACCCGCCAGATCCCACCGATCGGGGCGGAACCCGTCGGCGACCATCCCCCAGGCGAGGGATCCGGCGACGAAGACCCCACCGTAAGCGGCGAGGATACGGCCGAAGCCGGCGTCGGGCTGCAGAGTGGCGACGAACCCGTACAGACCCAGGGCGACGATGCCCGCGCCGATCCACCACGCGCCGCGGTGCTCGCGCACGCCCTGCCAGATCAGCCAGGCGCCACCGATCTCGGCGAGCGCCGCCACGACGAACAGAACAAGGGACCGCACAACCGTCATGATCAAGACGGTACCGGTCGCCGGTGTCGTGTCACGAGGCGGACTTACCACGGCCACCGCCGGTGTCGCAGGAGCATCGGGCGGACCCGGACGGCACGGCCAGGCCACTGCGCAGCCCGCTCACAACGCGCCGGCCAGACTGGCCGCGCGGGCGGCCAGCGCGTCCACCACCCCGATGTGCCGGGCGTCCGCGGCGACCTCCAACCACAGCCGGCCGCCGGTCACGGTCAGAGTGAAGGTGAAGAAAGAGCAGCAACCCGTTTCCCGCGCCATCAGCTCCGCCGTCCGGCCGGCCGTCTGCGCGTCGGCTTCCAGTTCCAGGCGTACCCGGCCCGGCTCCACCCTGTCGACCCCTCGCACCGCCTCGGCGAACAGTGCGTCGAACTCCGCCAGCCGCAGCGGCTGTTCGGCCGTCGGCAGCGTGCACGCCTGCGGCACCCACACCTCTGCCTCAGCGATCTCGTTCAGCTCCATACCCTGACGTTGACCTGCTCCCTGCCCTGAAGGACGGGGATTCCCGTGCCGCTTAAGCGGCAGCCCGCGGCACGCCGCGAGCTATGGAACGGGGTGCTTGACGCTTCACCGACCCGGGCAACCCCGAGTCTCCACGCCCTGAGACGACCGGCCCGGCCGCCTGCCCTCTGGCCTTGATGCATTTTGCGGCGTTCACATCAGCGTGCTCGGTATACCCGCAGGCGGTGCAACGGAAGAGGGCTTGGCTCTCACGACTCTTCGCGTCCACCTTCCCGCAGGCCGGAGCCGAGCACGTCTGGGACGTGTAGGCAGCAGGGACCTTACCGATGACGCTGCCGGTACAGCGCGCCTTGGACCGCAACGCGACTTCCAGCCCATACCAGCCCTTATCCAAGATCGCCTTATTGAGGCCAGACTTTTGAGCGACCCGCGAACCCGGCTCCTCGATCGTGCCGGACGCCGAGGCGGTCATGCCACGGACGCCCAGATCCTCCAAGACGATGTGCCCGTAGTCGCGGGTGAGCCGGTGCGCGCTCTGGGCGTTGAAGTCCGCCCGGCGCCACCGAACCCGCCGCATGATCTCCCCCACCTCACCGGCCACCACCTTGCGCCGGGCCGAGCCCTTCTTCGTACGGGCCAACCGGCGTTGCAGCCGCAGACACCGCTCCGCCTCACCGGCCGACAGGTAGCCCAGATCGGCCTCGCGGTCGGCCTTCTCCTCCTTCGGGGGCACCGGCGAGGACACGCCGGACTCGCCGGCATGGCGGCGGTCGAAGAACTCCCCGCCGGAGGTGACGGCAGCCGTCACCACCCCCCGGTCCACCCCCGCCACCCGGTCGGGGCGTGCATGCCCCTCCATTTGAGTGATGCCGTCGTCGACCAGGAACGACACGAACCAGTGCTTACCGTCGCGCGAGATGGTCGCGGACTTCACGCTCTCGCCCAGCGGGCGCGACAGACGGAACCTCACCCACCCGAACTTGGGCAGGAACACTCGCCCCCACTTGCGGTTGATCTTCTCGACCGGGATGTGCTTGGCGGTCGGGAACCGAAACGACGGCGTCCACTTCGCCTTGCTCTTCCAGCGGACCTTCCAGGTGCCGTGCCTGCGGCACGCCTCGTCCAGGTCCTTGAGCGTCTGCTGGATGACCTGGGCGGGAGCGTCGGCCAGCCAGATGAACTCGCCCTTGGCGTCGGCGAGTTGCCCGCACTGCCCGGCGTAGCCGATGAAAGCGCCCCTGCGCCGATAGGCGCGACGCTGTTCCAGGCCGGTGTTCCACACCGACCGGCAGATCCCGGCCACCCGCTCGGCGAACAGCTTCTGCCCGAAGTCCAACTCCAGCCGGTACTTACGCCCCGTCAGTATGCGAAACACCTCCCTTGCCCCACCTGTCGCTCACATCTCACAGACTCGAACACATTAGCTCTGGTCTATGACTCAGGAAGCCGAATACCGGCGCGGTAGACATGTGGTTTCCGCGATGCATGCCCATCTGGTCTTCGTGACCAAATATCGCAGGAACGTCTTCGACGACGAGATGCTGCGCCGCTGCGAAGAAATCATGATCGAGGTGTGCGACGGCTTCGAGGCCGAGCTACGCGAGTTCAACGGCGAAGACGATCACATCCACCTGCTGGTCCACTACCCGCCCAAAGTCGCCATCAGCAAACTGGTCAACTCGTTGAAGGGCGTGTCCTCGCACTACCTACGCAAGGAGTTCACCGGCCGGGTCAACCGCGCCGTCATGCACGGCCACTTTTGGTCCCCCAGCTACTTCGCCGCCTCCTGTGGCGGAGCTCCGCTGACCATCATCAAGGCCTACATCGAACAGCAACGCCGCCCAGCCTGACGTTCTGGGTCCGCGCTTCGCGCTCCGGGATGTCCCGCCTGACGGCGGGCCATCCCCTGACGGGGACCGCATTCATCCCCGGCCCGAAGGCCGAGGCTTTTGCGGACCATCGGTAAACCCGTACCCAGGTACCGGATGCAACCCCTGAGCGCTCGTGCGCACTCCCACGGGGCGGCCTCCGGCGGCAGGCCATTATATGAGCGGCGTTATATTAGTGGTGTTATATTAGCGCTATGACATCATCGGACCCCACTGCGACACCCGGACGGTGGCAGGCGCTCCGCGTCCTGCAGGCCGCCTTGGACGCCCAGATCGAATCCGTGTACACCGAGCGAGGCATCGAGGGAGTCCGCTCCCGGTTCGCCTATCCCTTGATCCGTCTCGCGCATACCGGGCCGCTGACGATCCGTGAGCTGGCGGATTCGCTTGACCGCTCACACTCCGCGATAAGCCAGACCCTCACAGCGATGCGGCGTGAGGGCCTGGTCGATTCCGAGCTCGGCACCGACGCCCGCACGCGCCGCATCACCTTGACTGATCGCAGCCGTGCTCTCATCCCCTTCCTCGAGGCCGAGTGGCGCGCGACCGAGGCCGCCGTCGCCGAGCTCGACGACGAGATCCCCCACGCGCTCAGCGCTGTCGTCACCGAGCTGGAGCGTGCTCTGGAACGGCGGTCCATGCGGGACCGGATCATCGCCCATCTCGATGAGCCTCATGCCGACCAGGCGCCCACGGCTACGTCCACGCCGACGGATCCGCGTTCATGACCTGGCGCGAGCGGCTGATCGACATCCGTCCCCTCCGCACCAACCGGCCGTTCCGCGACCTGTGGACGGGGTCCTCCCTCGCCTCGATCGGTCAGCAGATCGCCACCGTCGCCGTCCTGCTGCAGGTCTGGGACCTCACGCGCAGCACGCTCTGGACCGGCGCCATCGGCCTTGCGACAGCCGTGCCGCTGCTCCTCCTCGGACTGGTCGGCGGATCGCTGGCCGACTCCCTCGACCGCAGGGCCCTCGTCCGTGCCACCACCGTGGGCCAGGTCCTGGCAGCCGTAGCCCTCCTGGCGCAAGCCGTCGCGGGCAACCGGTCCGTCCTGCTACTGCTCACCCTGGTCGCTGTGCAGTCCGGTTGCGCGGCGCTCGGAGCCCCGGCGCGGCGCACCTTCCCCGTCCGGTTGCTCCCCGCCGACCAGGTCGCCGCCGGGCTCGCCCTGCAGAACGTCGCCTTCCAGGTCTCCATGCTCGTCGGGCCCGCACTCGCCGGCATCATGCTCGCACAGTGGCACTACCCCGCCGCGTACGCGTTCCAAGCCCTTGCCGGCATCGCCTCGCTGATCGCCGTGATCCGATTACCCCCGATGCCCGCCCTGCGCACCGGCGACGACCGGCAGCCCGCGCGCGGCACCCGTCGAAGCCGCGGTTCAACCCCAGGAGGCTGGCGGATCATCCTTCAGCGCCCCACCCTGTGGGGCTCCTTCGCGACCGATCTCGCCTCCACCGTCCTGGCCATGCCGATCGCGCTCTTCCCTCTGATCAACGAGATCCGCTTCGGGGGCGCCCCCCAGACCCTCGGGCTCTTTCTGTCCGCGATCGCGGTCGGCGGGCTCAGCGCCGGTCTGCTCTCCGGGACCGTCACCCGACTACGCCGCAGCGGCCTCATCCAGCTCCTCGCAGCCACGGTGTGGGGTCTCGCCCTGGCCGGCTTCGGCCTGGCCGGGCCCCTCTGGCTCGCCCTCGGCTGTCTCGCGATCGCCGGCGCGGCCGACACCGTCTCCGTGATCACCCGAGGCGCACTGGTCCAGCTTGAGGCACCCGACCACTACCGCGGGCGTGTCTCCTCGGTCGAGCACGTCATCGGCGTCGCCGGCCCCGAGGTCGGCAACTTCCGTGGAGGACTTCTCGCCTCCCTCACGTCCGCACCCACATCACTCCTCGTGGGCGGTCTGGCGGCAGCGTTCACCGTTGTCGCCGTCGGCCTGACCAACCGTCCGTTGCGCGACTACCGCACCCCGTCTGAGGACGGACACTCGCCACCACCCGAATCGCCTACGGCGGCTCCCGCACCGGCGACGGCCGTCGCCAACGGACCACGGTGAACCAGCGGCCCCTCCTCACCTGATCGGGCCCTGTCGCCGTCATGCGCTGAAAGGCGTTCCCGCTAACCGGGGTCGGGCCTGGTGAAAGCCCGCCGGCTGTGCACGAGCAACTCACGCATCCCGGGGCTGTGCGCGCCCTTCCAGACCAGGGCGAGCAGGGCGGGTGTTTCGACGTCGTCGATGGTGAGGGCGGTGAGCCGGTCGCGGTGGTGCGCGGCCATCGAGTCGCTGAGGATCGCGACGGCGAGCCCGCGGGCGGCGAGGTCGGCGATGGCGTCCGCGGCGCTGGCCTGCAGTGCGATCACCGGCTGGAGGCTCTGTGCCGCGCACGCCTGGTCGAATACCGTGCGCAGGCCGGTGCCGGGTGGCATGCACACGATCGGGTGGGCGCCCAGGTCGCGCAGGGTGACCCGCCGCTGCTTCGCCAGGGGATGCGCGGCCGGGACCGCCGCGACGAGCCGCTCACTGATGATCGTCAGCGCGTCCAGCCCGTCGGGGGTGGCGGTCGCGGTCCCGACGAGAGCCAGGTCGATGATGCCGGCGCGCACCCCCTCGACGAGCCGGTCGGAGTTGTCCTCCACCAGCGAGATCTCCACACCGGGATGCGCCCGGTGGAACGCGGCGAGGGCGTCGAACAGCGGCGTGACGGTGCAGCCGGTGACCATCCCGACCGTGAGCCGGCCCCGGATCAGGTCGGTCACCTCACCCACCGCCTGGCTGACCGCCCTGGCCGCGGCGAGCGCGGCGCGGGCGTGTTCGAGCGCGGCCTTTCCCGCGACGGTGAGGGTGGCGGTGCGCGCCGACCGATCGAACAGCTCGGCTCCGAGTTCACGCTCCAGCCGGCGGATCTGGGCACTGACGCCGGACTGGCTGATGTGCACCCGCTCGGCCGCCCGGGTGAAGTTCCGCTCCTCGGCGACCGCGACGAAGTACTCCAGCTGCCTCAGTTCCATAACTAGGGATTCTAGCTTTCAGTAGATCCATCTGTTGGACTTCTGATCAGAATGCGGCCAGGCTGGGAAGCAGTGAAGCCCGACGTCAGGAGGAACACATGCCGGAGTACGAGAAGGCCATGCGGCCCGAAGACATCACCCGCCTGTTCGTCGAACGGTCCAACGCCGGTGACGCGGCCGGGGTCGCCGCGCTCTACGAACAGGACGCGGTGATGGCCTACCCGCCCGGCGGCCAGACGGTGGGCCGGGAGGCGATCCGCACGCTGTGGGAGAAGGTGCTGGCCAGCCGTCCCCACTTCGAGCCTGAGCAACCGCTGCCGACGCTGATAAGCGGCGACATCGCCCTCACCTCGACCCCGCCGAAGGACGGGGCCGGCGCCCGCGCGCAGGTCGTCCGGCGCCAGCCCGACGGAAGCTGGCTACGCCTGCTCGACCAGCCCGAGTTCGTCACCGGCTGATCGGGACCCGGCACGGCCCGCACGTCCCGTTCCGACGCGACCACGCGACCCCCTGCCGACAGGCGAGAGACGACGACGCGCCGGCCGGTGCCTGACGGAACCGGCCCGCGCGGCGCCCCCCACCTACCGACGCGGCGATGACGCCGACAACCGATAGACGGAGCATGACTTGGCGACCTTCGTTCTCATTCCCGGCATGTGCCATGGCGGCTGGAGCTACGAGCCGCTCACCGACCGGCTACGGCTCCACGGCCACCGCGCGTACCCGCTGACGTTGACCGGGCTCAGCGAGCGCAGTCATCTGCTGAGCGCGGGAGTGAACCTCGAAACGCACATCCAGGACGTGGTCAGCATGCTGGCGGCAGAAAAGGTCGAGGACGCGGTGCTGATCGGCCACAGCTACGGAGGGATGGTGATCACCGGGGTCGCGGACCGCGTGCCGGAGCGAGTGGACTCCCTGGTGTACCTGGACGCCGTCGTGCCACAGCATGGCGACTCCTGCTGGGCCCTCGTATCCGACCAGGAGCGGAAGTGGTACATGGACGTGACGGAGACCGGCTATTCGGTGCGGCCACTGCCATTCTTCGACCCGCGCACCACACCCCATCCGCTCGCCTCCCTGCTCCAGCCGATCCAGCTCACCGGCGACCTCGCGCGGTTCCGGCGCAGGGACTACGTGTACGCGGCAGGATGGGACGGCGATTCGCCGTTCACCCCCACCTATCAGCGGTTGCGTAACGACCCACTGTGGACGACACATGCGCTGGACAGCAGGCACAACCTCATGCGGGACGCGCCGGAGGACCTGTTGGAGATCCTTTTTGAGGCTGTCTGACCTGGTCGGCCGATCTCCGGAGGGGCGCTCACGCGCCGGTGTCGGGTCGAGCGGCCGGGGCCGAGGGGGCGGCCGCGTCTGCGGCTGGTGGCACGTCCGTGCACGGTTCCGGGGATGGGCCGGAGGGCCCGATGCGCGGGGTGGTCAGTGGGAGGAGAAGATGCCGGTGGCCGGCTCGGTGACCGGGGTCGTGGCGGCGTCCACGAACCACTCGCGGCCGAGGATCAGTCCGAACACCGCCGGCGGGAGCCGGACGAGCAGCCGCATGACGGGGGCGAGCCTGCCCGGCCCGTTCACCTCGGAGTGGTGCGCGGCCAGTGCCTCCAACACGGTGCCCACCCCGGCCAGTTCGGCGGCGCGCTTGCCGACCTCGTGCACCTTGACGTGATCGCGGTGGCCGTACCCGCCATTGGGGTTGTGAACTGTTGATTGGTTCGTCAGTGTTTATCGGTTCTTCTCTGGATTCTTCCGTCCGGTGGGGCGAGCGACCGGCCCTTGGAGCGGTGGATGGGGGATCGGGGCGGTGCGAGGGTGCGGCGCTGGCCTCGCACCGCGGGGCGGCGCGGTCCGCGTTCAACTGGGGCCTGCACCTGGTCAAGGCGGCGATGGGTCAGCGCGCCGCCGAACAGACCTAAGGGTGCCCGTAAGGGGCCAAAGATCGGGTTTCCCCGGTTCAAGTCCAAGCACCGCGCCACTTTGTCGTGCCGGTTCACCACCGGGACCATCCGCGTCGAGTCCGATCGTCATCACGTCACGCTGCCCCGACTCGGCACGATCCGCACCCATGAGTCCACCCGCAAGCTCGCCCGCCACCTGGAACGCGGCACCGGACGAATCCTGTCCGCCGCCCTCCGGTTGGAGGGCGGGCGCTGGTTCGTGGCGTTCACCTGCGAGATCGACCGGACCGACCAGGCCGGACGGGCCGACCAGGCCGACCGGACCGAACGGACCGAACGGGCCGACCAGGCCGACCGAACCGGACGGGCCGTGGCCGGCCCTGGGGCGGTGATTGGCGTCGATCTCGGCGTGAAGGATCTCGCAGTGCTGTCGACCGGCGAGGTCGTCGCCAACCCCAAGCATCACCGATCGGCTCTGCGTAAGCTGCGGAGGTTGAACAAGCGGCTTGCCCGCCGTGTCGGACCACGCACGCCGACCGCTGGTATCCATCCAGTAAGACGTGTTCCGGCTGCGGCGTGGTGAAAGCCGAACTCGCCTTGTCCGAACGCATCTACACCTGCGCGGCGTGTGGTCTGGTCCTGGATCGAGACCTCAACGCCGCACTGAATCTGGCCGCGTTGGCGGCCGGCGTCGCCCAGAGTTGCGGGGAGACGCTAAACGCCCGTGGAGGAGCGGTAAGTCCCGGTGTCCGTGCCGGGCACGCACCGGCGAAACGGGAACCCCGGAAACGGGGAACGCTCCGGCGCGAGCCGGAAGCTGCCTGAGAGCGCGCTTACCAAAGCACACTCACAGGCAACGGTGTCGTGCCGAGGCCGACACGGAGATCGTCTCTTCTCCGGACCGTGTTCAGTCGGAGACCGTTCCGCGCACCTTCCTGAAGAACGTCCGTATGTCGGCGACCAGCAGGTCCGGTTCCTCCATCGCGGCGAAATGCCCGCCTCGGTCGAACTCCGACCATTGCACGATGCGGTCCGTCTGCTCGGCGATATGCCGCACCGCGACGAAGTTCTCGTGCGGGAAGACGGCCAGGGCGGTCGGGACGGCCGACGGCTCGGGCGGCGTCCCCCAGTAGTCCGCGTGCGCCCTCTCGTAGTAAATGCGAGCGGACGAGCCGGCGGTTCCGGTCAGCCAGTACAGCATCACGTTGGTGAGCAGGAGGTCGCGGTCGACGGCGTCCTCCGGGCGGTCCCGTGAGTCCGTCCACTCCTTGAACTTCTCCGTGATCCAGGCCAGCTGGCCGACCGGAGAGTCGGTCAATCCGTAGGCAAGGGTCTGCGGCCGCGTGGACTGGATATCGGCGTAGCCCGTGCTGTCGCGGTTCCACTGCTGGGTGCGCCTCCAGGAGGCCAGCGTGCGCTCTCGCTCCCCGGGGCTCAGCGTAGCCAGTCGGTCGGCGTCCGGCTCTTCGGCCGCGGCGCCGCCCGGCAGCAGGTTCAGATGCACACCGATGGTCTGATCGGGGTGGGTGCGGCCGAGTTCGCGGGAGATGACCGAGCCCCAGTCGCCGCCCTGCGCGCCGTACCGCCGGTAGCCGAGGCGCCTCATCAGCTCGGCGAACGCGGCGGCGACCCGGCGGAACTCCCAACCGGTCTCCCGCGTCGGCCCGGAGAACCCGAACCCGGGGATGCTCGGCACCACCAGGTGGAACGCATCGGACGGATCGCCGCCGTGGGCCCGCGGATCGGACAGTGGACCGGTGATTTCGGTGAATTCCACGATCGAGCCGGGCCAGCCGTGCGTGATGATCAGCGGAGTCGCGTCCGGTTCTGGAGACCGGATGTGAGCGAACCGGACGTGCGCGCCCAGGAAGGAACGGCGCGGCTACGCCTTCGGTGAACGCGGCTAAGCTCTGGATGAACTCGAGGGGCGGCCTGTTCTCCCACGAGCAAGATGGTCGATATGAGGCTTCTTGTACTGGGTGGGACGCATTTTGTGGGACGGGCCGTCGTGGAGACGGCACTGGCACGTGGTGACGAGGTCACCACGCTCAACCGGGGGGTGAGCCGACCCGCCGCGACAGGGGTGACCTCGATCGTCGCCGATCGGACCGACCCCGAGGCGCTGCGCCGGGCCGTCGGCGACCAGGAGTGGGATGCCGTCGTCGACACCTGGAGCGGAGCGCCGCGCGTGCTCCGTGACTCATGCGGGCTGCTCGCCGACCGGACCCGCCACTACGGATACGTCTCCAGCCGGTCGGTCTACCGGTGGCCGATGCCGCTCGGCGCCGACGAGCGGGCACCGCTGGTCGACGGCGATCCCGACGGCGACAACGGCGACGACTACGCCACCGCCAAGCGCGGCGGCGAACTCGCCGTCCTCCGGGAGTTCGGTGACCGAGCCCTGCTCGCCCGCGCCGGGCTGGTGCTGGGTCCCTACGAGAACGTGGGGAGGCTGCCCTGGTGGCTGCGCCGGATCGAGCGCGGCGGGCGGGTCCTGGTGCCGGGTGACCCGAGCCGCCCGCTGCAGTACATCGACGCCAGGGACCTGGCCGCATGGATGCTCGCCGCCGCCGAACGCGGTGCCGGCGGCGCTTTCAACGCCGTCAGCCGCACCGGGCACACCACCATGGGCGAACTACTCGAAACAGCGGTGAAAGTAACCGGATCGGACGCCGAGCTGGTCTGGGTCGCCGCCGAGGTGCTCGACGGGGCGGGCGTCAGCCCGTGGATCGAGCTGCCGATCTGGCTGCCCGACGACGCCGAGTACGGCGGCATGCACAACTCGGACGTCTCCGCCGCCCATGACGCCGGCCTCGTCTGCCGTCCCGTCCAGGAGACGGTCGCCGACACCTGGGCCTGGCTCCACGCCGAGGGCGACCCGCCGCTCCGCCCCGACAGGCCCCGGCCCGGTCTCGACCCCGCCAAGGAGAAGCAGGTGCTCGACGGGCTCGCCTGACGGCTCCGGCGCCGTTGAGGCCGCCCCCCGGGACCGGGGCGGGTCGCGCGCCGCCGGCATCGGCCCCGCGGCCGTCCTGGGGCGCCCGGACGCGCGGGTGTAATGAGCCCATGGCTGCCGTATCGACATGGAGTGACCTGCTCAGGACCCGATCCGCCCTCTGCCTGGGACTCGCCCCCTCCCCCAAGTGGCTGCACGCGTGGCGGATGGGCGACGACTTCGCCGGAAAGGGCAGGCGGGGCCTTGCGGCCCTCGCGGAGATCCGGCGGGCCGCGGACATCCCCGTGATCACCGAGGTGGACGATCCGCGTGACGTGCGGACGGTCGCCGAGGTGGCCGACTGCCTGCAGGTGGACGGGCGGCACCTGGACAACCGCCCGCTCCTGGCCGAGCTGGGCGCCCAACCGAGGCCGGTGCTGCTGATGCGGGGGCCGCAGGCGGGTCTCGACGACACGTCCGGCGGTGTCCACGGAAACGCCGGGCAGCAGCCCGGCCTGGCGCCGGGCCGTGCGCTGGGCGGCGCGGCGTTCCTCGCGCTCGGCCGGGCCGGGGGTGCGAGGGATCACCGGCGTGGGAGCCGTCTTACGGATGACGTCGGCGGCGTATCCACACGTCGCCGCGTCGAGTGCGTCCGCGTCCAGGTCAGCGAGCACCCGCCGGAAGGTCCGCTCGTGGGCACGACGAACCGGCCCAGCAGCGGATCGCGGCGCGCGCCCAAGCGCTCCAGCACCTGCGGGGAGGTCCGCGCCGCCCCGACGATCCGGGACCTTCCTGAGCCTGCTGAGCAGCGACGATTCCATCAAGATCGGATCGGCTTCCAGCTCGGCTTCCCACAGGACCAGGTCGGCGAGCTGGTCAAGGACAGGGTTGATCGGGGAAGATACAGACACGAGCACGACTCCTATGAAGATCTTTTGGCTTAGAGACCTGAAAGATCATCGGAAGTCGTGCTCGTTTGGCAGCCCGCTCCAAGCGAACGGGCCCACCAGACGCATCGCATCAAGCCGGAACAACGCCGGGGCCCTGGGATCTCGGTGATCTCGGCCATGCGGTCGGGCTTGTTCTTGGCGGCGGCCATCGCGACCATCACCGGGTAGCCGTTCTCCTCGCTGCACTTCACCAGGTGGCGGGTCAGCTCCACGTCGCGCGGGGCCATCCCCCAGCTGGCGTCGGCGATGAAGATCGACACGAAGTTGTTCTTGCTGATCCAGGTGATGTCGTCGCGGACCCGCCGGTCCTCGAACTTGTGCACCTTGTCGTTCGTCGCCGCGCCCCAGAAGCAGAATCCGCAGCTGAACGGACATCCACGGTTGGTCTCCAGGATGGCGGTGGTGTACCTGCCCTCCTCGAAGACGCCGGAGGTGACGGGTGAGGGCACCTCCATGAGGTCGCGTACCCGCTCGGCGCCTCGGTGGTCACCAGCTCGCCGCCCCGCCAGAAGCCGAACCCTCGGGGGGAGAGACGGCCCGGCCACCAACGGGTCGCCTCGTCTCGCGAGGCCAGCCTGTGCTGAGGCGGCCGAAAGGCCCGGTCCCTGATGACCTGTGCCCGCTGTCTCCCCCGCACGCGAACGTGTTCACCGGACAGGGCTCACGACCAGCGGGCAGGCGGCCTGGTGGAGCAGCGAGTGGCTCACCGAGCCCAGGAGCAGCCCGGTCAGGTCGCCTCGGCCGCGCGACCCCACGACCAGCAGATCCGCCTGCGCCGAGGCGTTCTTCAGGACGTCCACCGGGTGTCCGCACTCCACCTGTTCGGTGACCTTGACATCCGGATAGCGCTCGCCCCAGCCCGCCAGAGCCTCGGCCAGCAGGCGCCGCTCCCCTTCGGCCGCCTCCTCCGCGACCGCCAGGGCGGACGGCCCCCAGCCACCGATGACCGGCGGGTGCCACGCGTGAACCGCCCGCAGGCCGGCGCCCCGCAGGGACGCCTCGGCGAAGGCGAATCCGAGGGCGTGCGCGCCGGCCGGGGAGCCGTCGACGCCGACGACCACCTCACCGTACGGCGGTGCGGGCGGATGCCGTATGACGGCGACCGGGCAGGTGGTGCGTCCGGCCACGCCCAGCGGGACCGATCCCAGCAGCATGCCCCGGAAGCCCCCCAGCCCATGGCTGCCGACCACCAGGAGCTCCGCGTCCGCTGTGGCCTCGATCAGGACGAGCCGGGGGTCACCCGGCAGCAGCCGCGACTCCACAGGGACGCGTCCGTCTTCCTCACGGACCCGTTTCACCGCCTCGGCCAGCATGGAGGCGGCCCCGTCGCGCATCCAGCGGCCCACGTCCGCGTGCGGGGCGTCTTCGGACATCTCCAGCGGCCAGGCCGGCATGACGTGAACGATGCGCAGCCCGGTTCCGCGCACACCGGCCTCCCGCACCGCCCAGCTCACGGCCTCAAGACCGGCCCGCGAGCCGTCGACTCCCACCAGGATCATGACATCCCCCTTCCGGTGTCTCCATCACAACGCCGGACGGCACGGGGGAACACCGGCGAAAGTCCTCTTTCCCCGGGACTCCGGTCATCGTGGGTGAGGAAGCCCTACTGGTGGCAGGAACAGACGGAGGGTCGTGAGGCCCTCGACGGGGGTCCTCAGGGCTCGGCGTGACCAGGTCCGGGTGAGGCCCGGAAGTCCCCGTTCAGTGGGGCGGGCGTTCTTCCAGCACCTCGGTGACCGGACGCCGGACACCTTCGCTCTCGTCGATGGCGAAACCCAGTCGCATGATCATCTGGGGATACTCCCCCGACAGGAGTTCCTGCCTCAGGAACTCCCGAAGGTGGAACATCTCCAGCGCCTGAGTGTGGAAGGCCGCGCTCACGTCGTAGGCGGAGGCGTGCAGCAGGACGCGTTGCAGCGCCTGGCCGGCCGTGATCCAGTCCTCGCGGGAGTCCCCCGCCGTGGTCAGGACCGCCACGGTTCCGGGGGAGGTGGACACGGACTGGTCGGAGTCGCTGCCCCACGGGCGGCCGTGGGCGTAGTCGCGCTGGGCGAAGCGCGGACGGGTCGGCTCGGGTTCGCGGGGATAGCCCTGCGCCGGGACCCCCTCCCGGCGGGAGCTTCCCGGCGGCTGCGACCAGCGGATCATCTCCAGGGTGAACAGCCGGTCCTCGGACTGCACGTCCTGGGCCACACAGGTGAGTCCGGCGATCACCCGGACAGCGGCCTCGGACCGGACCGGTGTCAGCCGCGCCCCCTCCGCGCTCGCCTGGGAGACGAAGTTCTCCACCAGGCGGTCCGGCATGGGCAACTCGGTGAATCCGGCACGGTGGGTGCGGCGCCGTTCGATCTCGGCGTGCAGCAGCCGGATGTGCTCGTCGGGGACCGCGGGCGCTCCCATCCGCACCGTCGCCAGCAGGGCGGGGCGATCGGGGTCCGGCAGCACGCGCACCTGTGTCTCATAGCAGAGCGCGCGCAGCGCGAGCCGCACGTTCATCAGGGCCGCACCACAGCTGATCAGCAGTTCCCGGCCCGTGGCGTCGCCGAGCCGCAGCTTCCTGCCGCTGTCGGACCGCAGGGCGATCTCGCCTCCGTCGATGGTGAAGGACCAGGGCTGGGTGTTGTGCACCGAAGGTGCCCATACGGCGGCCTGGACCGCCCTGTGCAGCACCGAGCTGATCTCCTCGGTTGTGCGGGCGTTCATCTTTCGCCTCCATCACAGGTAGAGGGGCGGGATGCGGGCCAGGTCGTCGGACTCGTAGACCAGGCCGTTCTCGACGTCGAGGACACCCTCGATCCCGCGGACCGCGGCGACGAGCTGTGAACTCTGCGAGTGGAGGCCGACCCGGCCCGTCAGCGTCACCACGCCGGCCTCGTTGCCGACGGCCAGCTTCTCCCGGTCGACGCGGAGCCGGTCACAGATCTCGGTGATCTCCCGGTCGATCTCCTCGACGGGACGGACGAAGACCTTGAGCAGGTCGCTCTGCTGGACGCACCCGGTGATATGTCCGGTGTCCGCGTCGACGACGGGCAGTTGCTTGATCCGGTTCCGGTGCATCAACCGCGCCGCGTCCCGGACGGGGGTGGCCTCCGTGACAGTGATCACGGGGGTGGTCATGATCTCCCCTGCCGTGGTACCCATGGCCTTCCGGTGTTCCTCGCGGTTCCTGCGACCGCCGAAGACGCCGCCCATGCGCCCGCGGGAATCGGTCTCCTTCAACAGCAGGTCGTCCTCCGAGACCATGCCGACGGGACGGTCATCGGCGTCGATGACGGTGACCGCGCCGACCTTGAACTGCCGCATGGCATCGACGATCTCGGTGAACGACGCCTCCCGCCGCACCGCGACCGCCCGCACCCCCATGACATCCTTGACCTTCATGGTTGACCTCCTCGTTACGAGGATTCCGGAACGGCGCCGGCGGCGGCAGCGGCGAAAGTCCCCGATGCAGGGGACTTACGGTCACGTTCCGCGCGACCGGGCGTCGTCATGCCGGCGAGCCGGCCGTTCCGCAATGGCGCCGGATCGGGACTCCCTGCCTTCCCCGCCCGGGCGGATGTCAAGGTCTGACCACCGCGACCGGGCAGCGGGCATGGTTCAGCACGCCGCGGCTGACGGAGCCCAGTAGCACCGAACCGACGGCACCCATCCCCCGCGACCCCACGACGACGAGGTCGGCCCTGGTGGAGGCGTCTTCGAGGGCGTCGACGGGGTGCGCACTGTGGACGTCCTGCACCACCTTCACCTCGGGGAACTTCTCCTGCCAGGCGCTGAGTCCGTCCTTGACCATCTGGTGCTGTGTGTGGCGGATCTCGTCCATGTTGTAGGAGATCTCCGGGGCGAAGGCATGCACCGGCAGCTGCCAGGCGTGTACGGCGCGCAACGCGCAACCGCGCAACCTGGCCTGTTCGAAGGCGTAGGCCAGCGCGGGCTCGCACTGCGGGGAGTCGTCGACACCGACGACGACCTCGCGGTGCGTCTCCTCACCGCCGAGGCGGACCACGACCACCGGGCCATGGGCGTGCCCGGCCACATGAGCGCTCACCGATCCGACCAGGGCTCCCGCGAAACCGCCCAGCCCCCTGCTGCCGAGCACGATCTCGGTGGCGTTCTCGGCCTGTTCCCGCAGGACCGCGACCGGGGAGCCCTCGATCAGCTCGGTGCCCACCTCGACGGACGGCTGGCGCGCCCGTGCCATGCGCTCGGCCTCCAGTAGCACCTCCCGCCCGTTCACGATCAGTGTGTCCGGTTGACTGGGAGTGGCGAACCGGGGGATGTCGTAGGGCCCGCGCTCCACGACGTGCACGATCCGCAGCGGCAGCCGTCGCAGGGAGGCGTCGTCCGCGGCCCATCGCACCGCTCTGTCCGCGTCGGCCGAGCCGTCCACCCCGACGACGACCGTAGAGGAGCCGTCACGCGCGTCCGGAACCGGCTGGTAGGTGTCCGTCGAAGTCATGGTCCCCTCCTGGCGTGGATCGTCGGTTCAAGCGTCCGCTGCGGGCATAGAGGTTCCCAGGGGCGCCGGACCCGCTCGCGCAGGGACTTTCGGCCTGATTTCCCGGGCGTCTTCACGGAGGCGGCCGATCCGCCGCCTGGCCGCGGAAGAGAGCCGGAGGGCCAGGTAGGTCATGCTGTTCGGGAGCCCCCGTCCGGGTGCGGCCTCGCGGTGTGAAGGGCCGGGCCCCGGGCGGATTCCCCGTCATTCCCACGCGACCCGGGGCAGGACCGGGGTCAGGCGGAACATCCCCGTCATCAACTCCGGCGGCTCCTCCCGCTCGGCGACCCGTCCGGCCACGGCCCTCAGCACGTCGGTGGCGGTCACCATCCCCACCAGCCTGTGTGCCTCCCCCAGGACCGGGATCGCGTCGACGCCGGCACCGACCATGGCGGCCGCCGCCTCGGCCAGGCGCGCGTCGAGCGTGGTGTGCGGGCATCGGCGATCGGCCAGCAACGCATGGACGCGCACGCGTGACTGCTCGATCGGGCCGCCGGACCAGTGAGCGGTGAGATCCTCCTTGGTGAGGACGCCCCGCAGGCGGCCGTTCCCCTCCACGACCGGCAGGTGATGGATGCCCGCCCGGCACATGATCTCCCAGGCCATGAGCGGGGACTCGTCCGGGGCGACGGCGACCAGCGTCCTGCTCATCACCTGCCCCACCGTGAGGTTCTGTACGTCCATCACGCCTCCCCCCGGGCGCGTACCACCGCGACGGGGCAGTGGGCGTGGTGCAGGACTCCGTGACTCACCGAGCCCAGTACGGCCGAGCCGAGCCTGCCCAGGCTCCGCGAGCCGACGACCACCAGGTCCGCGGTGACGGACGCCTCGCAGATGACGGCGACGGGATGCCCGCAGACCGCCGTCTCCTCGACCTCGATCTGCGGATACTTCCCCCTCCAGGGGGTGAGCGTGTCCGCCGCGACACGCCGCTCGGTCTCCATGAGCTCCTCGATCAGCATCGGATAGGCGGTGGCCCCCTGTCCCATGACGGGCATCTGCCAGGTGTGGATCGCGTGCAGCCGGGCGCCGCGCCGGGTGGCCTCCTCGAATGCGTACTCCAGGGCCGCCGCCGAGTGGGTAGAGCCGTCGAAGCCGACGACGACCTCGTCATACGTCCGCTCCTGTGATCCTCTGACGACCACGACCGGTACGTTCACGTGCCCGGCCAGGGCGAGGGAGACCGAGCCGAGCAGCAGTCCGGTGAACCCGCCGAGGCCCCGGTTGCCCACCACGACCTCCTCGGCGTCCTCGGCCTCCCGCTGGAGGACCTCGGCGATCCGGCCCGTTTCGAGCACGGTCTCCACCTCGATCCCCGGGGCGCGTTCACGTGCCAGGTCGGCTGCGGTGTCGAGCACGCCCTGGCAGTAGCCGGTCATGGAGTCGCGGAACCCCGGAGGGGTCTGCAGCGGGATGTCGTAGGTCCACGGTTCGCGCACGTGAACGATCCGCAGGGCGCGTCCCCGCCGCGCCGCGTCGGCGGCGGCCCACGCGACCGCGGCCCGCGAAGAAGGTGAGTCGTCCGCGCCCACCACTACATGCGCTGTCATGTCGCCTCCCTGGGCTCTCACTTCCATCCGACCGTCTCCCGGCGTTTTTCGCAGCGGCCGAAAGACCTGGTCATCCGGGACTTCCGGCACTGGCTTGGACGTGACCGTCCCGTCGCTCCTCGCTCCTCGCGCCTCAAGCGGGATGCGGAACCACCGCGACCGGGCAGTGGGCGTGAAGCAGCACGCCACGGCTCACCGAGCCGAGGACGGCCGCGCCGAACCCGCCGAGCCCTCGCGATCCCACCACCACCAGGTCCGCCTGGGCCGAGGCGTCGCAGAGGGCGGCCACCGGATGGGACTGGACCGTCGTCTCGGCCGTCTCCACCTGCGGATGGCGTTCCAGCCACGCCTTCAGCGCCTCCCGCACCGCGCTTTCACCGGAGCCGGAGAGGTCCTGGGGAGGAGCGGAGCGGCCGAGCGCGTACGGCACCTGCCAGGCGTGGACCACCCGGAGACGGGCCCCTCGGCGGGCGGCCTCCGCGAAGGCGTACTCCAGCGCGGCCTGGGACGCCTCCGACCCGTCGAACCCCACGGCGATCTCCGCTTGGACGGTGTCCTGGTCGCTGCGCACGACGACCAGCGGACAGGACGTGTGCCCCGACAGCCCCATCCCCACCGACCCGACCAGCATGCCGGCGAAACCGCCCAGCCCCCGGCTGCCGACGACGACCTGGACCGCCTGCTCGGCCGCCGCGAGCAGTGTCTCGATGATCCGGCCCGGGATGAGCGCGGCGGTCACCGCCAGGCCGGGAGCCTGGGCCCGTGCGGCGTCGGCCGCGGCGTCGGTCATCTCCTCGCAGGATCGGGACACGCCTTCGGGGGCCTCAGGCACCTGCAGGTAGGGAACGTCATAGGCCCACGTCTCGCACACGTGGACGACGCGCAGGGCGCAGTTGCGGCGGACGGCGTCTTCCGCCGCCCACTTCACCGCGATGGCCGCCGGTCTCGAACCGTCCGTACCGACCAGAACGTGCCCGGCCATGTCCCCCTCCTCCGCCTCGTGGTCGCGTCATCTCCATCGCACACCTCCGGCGGGCAGCCCGCAGGGGCCGAACGTCCCCCGCCCGCGGGACCTCCGCCCCTTCTCCGTCGCGCCGGTGAGCACCATCTGACAAGGCGCTACCGGGCTGCGGGCCGGTGCTCCGGCCTTCAGGACTCCGTTGGCGAACCCGGTTGATCGTTCCGGAAGCTCTAACTAAGGTCTGCGCAAGATCCGAATTGGGCTGGAGGGCGGGCAGCGTGTCGATGTATCCGAAGTCGTTCATGGAGATTCCGGAGTCGACCCGCAGGGTCGCGGTGGCCGCGTTTCCCAAGGGCAGCATGTGCATGCGGCTGCGTGACGCGTTGGGGACGGTGTTCAGCGACGAGGAGTTCGCCGATCTGTTTCCCGGTGAGGGGCGGCCGGCTGAGTCTCCGGGACGGTTGGCGCTGGTGCTGCAATACGCCGAAGGCCTGTCGGATCGTCAGGCGGCCGATGCGGTTCGTGGTCGGCTCGATTGGAAGTACGCCCTGGCCTTGGAGTTGGAGGACTCCGGTTTCGACTTCTCGGTGTTCAGTGAGTTTCGGGACCGGGTGATCGATGGCTCGGCCGAGGAACGGATTTTGGAGCTGCTGCTGGAGCGGTTGTGGCGGGCTCGCCTGCTGCGTGCGGGTGGTCGTGCGCGTACCGATTCCACCCACGTGTTGTCGGCCGCCCGGACGTTGAACCGGCTGGAGCTGGTGGTCGAGGCGATGCGGGCGGCCTTGAACGCGCCGGCGACCGCAGCGCCGTCCTGGCTGGCCCCGCTGATCAGCGAACAGTGGTGTGAGCGGTATGACCAGCGCGCCGACTCCTACCGCCTTCCCAAAGGGGACCAGGCCCGCGCTGAGCATGCGACCGTGGTGGGCCAGGACGGATACGCCCTGCTCGAAGCCGTCTACCGCCAGGATGCGCCGTCCTGGCTTCGTCGGATCGAGGCCGTGGAGACCCTGCGCAGGTGCTGGGTCCAGCAGTACTACCGTGACCACGCCGGGGTGCGGCTGCGCGAACAGAAAGATCTTCCTGTCGGCGGTAACCGGCTGGCCGGCCCCTATGACACCGACGCCCGCTACGCGGTCAAGCGCGGCAGCGGATGGACCGGCTACAAGGTGCACCTGACCGAGACCTGCGAGCCGGACCGTCCGCACCTGATCACGCACGTGGCGACCACCCCCGCGCCGGTGGACGACAGCGAGGTCACCGGGCTGGTCCACGAGAGCCTGGAGCGGCGCGGGTTGCTGCCCGACGAACACGCCGTGGACAGCGCATATGTCAGCGCCGAGCATCTGGTGAGCGCTCGTGACAGGTTCGGGATCGACGTCCTTGGCCCGGTCTCGGCCGACACCGGCTGGCAGACCAAAGACGGCGACGCGTTCCAGACCACCGATTTCTGCGTCAACTGGAACGCTGGGCAGGTCATCTGCCCGCAGGGACATGCCAGTCCGTCCATGGCCGGCCAGCGCACCAGGACCGGGCATCCCGTCATCAAGGTGAACTTCTCCCAGGCCCACTGCACTCCCTGCCCGGTCCGCGCTCGATGCACCAAGTCGGCCACCGCCTCTCGCAAGCTCACCCTGCGGCCACGTGACCAGCACGAGGCGCTCGCTCAGGCTCGTGCCGTTCAGCAAGGCGAGCAGTGGCAGCGCCGCTATCAGATCCGGGCCGGGGTCGAAGACACGATCTCCCAGGCAGTCCGCGGTCATGGCCAGCGCCGTTCCCGCTACATCGGCCTGGCCAAGACCCACCTACAGAGCGTGTTGACCGCCACAGCGATCAACTTGGTACGCATCGACGCATGGCTGACCGGCACGCCTTTAGGCCCAACCCGCACGTCACACTTCATCGGACTACGGTAAGCGATCAGTGCATAACGCACTGTATTCGCCAACGGAGTCCTTCAGGCCGGGGGTGAAGGCCCGCGCGGGAAGGCCGCCAGGCCTGTTCGGCATTCCCTTGGGGCGTGTCCTGACCGGAGCGAACCGCCACGACTCCCCAAGTTCTGAGCCTGGGGGTCACGCCGTCGTATAACTGCGGCTCAGAGGCCGGATGTTCGCGGTTGGCATCCGCTATAGGGTGGCCGCCATGCCGCCCAAGAGCTTCTACGACCTGGCCTTCGGGGTGTCCCCAGGAGGGGCCCGTAAGGACGCCCACTACGTCCGGGGCAGCCTCGACGAGATCAAGGCCGATCTGGCATATGAGCTCTCCGAGAGCATCAATGTGTATCTGCTGTGCTGGTACGGCGCGGAGCTGGCGCTGCATGTGTACGAGCAGGGCGAACGGGTGCACTCGATCGACCTCCACCCGTTCATCACGGTCTCGGTCGACGGCTATCCGGACATCACCTTCCTTGACTCAGGCAAGCCGACCGGATACGACATCGGCGCGGACGACCGGGACAAGGTGAGGATGACGCTCTCTGACGGAATGTTCTCCGGGGAGCTCGACAATGCGATCAAGGTCACCGTTGATTGGGACGGCGTCGACGTCCCGTCACTGGTCGGCGAGATCGCGGTGGAGAACGACTATGTGAAGCTCATCGATGATCATCTCGACGGCCTCCACGATGACGATGACGATGACTTCGACGAGGATGACTTCGACGAGGACGAGCTGGAGGACGAGCTGATCGATCGGGGCTATATCCCTTACGGATTCATCGACTTCGAGGCTTGAGCCACGTCATCTGGGGGCTCCCGTACAGGATCGCCTGCAGCTTGTCGAAGACGGTCCGGTCGCTGACCCGTCGGCGGTGGCAGCCCAGCGGGTGGGACGGATCGAACTCCGAGCGATAGGGCAGCAGAGCAGCAAATTGGTCCCACAGCGGCTCGGTCAGCCATGATGGCAGTGCAGGCACAGGTCCCCCGGATGATCACAGAGCGTCGCAACTCCATGCCGGGGCAGCGCCAGTCGCCGGCTCGGGCGTTCGGGTGCGCGCGGACGGTGTTCAACGATGGGCTGCGCACACGTCAAGACGCCCGCGAACAGGGCTTGCCGTACATCTCCGACGGCGAGCTGTCCAAGCGGGTCATCACGGCCGCGAAGCAGACGCCGGGGCGCCGGGCACATAGACCGCCTCCAGCAGGGCGAAAGCATCGGTCCCGACACTCAGAGCCCACCGGGTCCGGGCGTCTTCCCCCTTGGGGAACCGATAGGCGTCCACCCGCGCCCCATACCGTTCGATCCACTCGGCCGAGACCACCGCCGTACTTCCAGTCGATCCGCCCGCGCACCGCGTCGGCGGCCTGCCGATCGCTCAGCCCTTCGGCGAACTGCAGCACCGACACCGGCGCCGGTATCCCGGGAGACAGCCCAGGTCCGCCCCGCGCAGGAAACGCCTCGGCGAACTGCTCGTCTTCGAAGAACGGACCGAGTTCATCACGGACCCGCATCGCCAGACATCCCTTGGGGAAAGCCGCCCATGCTATCCGGACGGTTGATTCCGGCACCTCACCAGCGGGACAGGGACGCAGAGACATGGCAGAACCTCCTCCACACACACTGCCTGCAAGAGGGTTCCTCCACCGTGTCACGTCAAACGATCATCACCACTCGAATCGGCCAACAGTCTTCCTGTCCCTTCCGGTGACGCCACGCAGGCGTGAAAATTGGGGTGGGTTGCCCGCCGACGCCGGCATTGTCTCTGGGGCGTATGAGCCCGTCCAACAGTCTGGCGCCGGGGCCCGACCCTGACGGGTCACGCACTGTTGCCTTCGAGCACGCCGGTCAGACTGTTCGGTTCCCGACCGAGGCCCCCGGGCATCCCGCCACCTACCCCCTGATCTTGGTGAGGAGAACGATCACCGGTGACGATGCGAGAATCTGTGGAGATCCCGGACGAAGAACACGAGCGACTCATCGAACGGGTCGCCGCGATCGATGTGGCCAAGGCCTTCGGGAAGGTGTGTACCCGGGTGCCGCACGAAGGCAAGGCCGGTCGGCGGCCGACCAAGGTGTGGGACGTGGACGCCACCATGAACGCGGTCACCGAGCTGGGCGACCACCTGGTGTGCCAGGGAATCGAGAAGGTCACCGTCGAATCAACCGGGGATTACCGGCGCATCTGGTTCTACGTGCTGGAGGAGCGTGGCCTGGATGTGCAGCTGGTCAACGCCCGCGATGTGAAGAACCTGCCGGGCCGTCCGAAAACCGACAGGCTGGACGCGGTCTGGCTGGCCAAACTGACAGAGAAGGGGCTGCTGCGGCCCTCGTTCGTCCCGCCCAAGGAGATCCGGACGCTGCGGGACTACACCCGGATGCGGGTGGATCTGATCGGCGAGCGGACCCGGTACCGGCAGCGGCTGGAGAAACTGCTGGAAGACTCCCTGATCAAGGTGTCGTCGGTGGCCGGCACACCGACGACCGCCTCGACCCGGGACATGATCGAGGCATTGATCACCGGGGAGCGCGATCCGCGGGTGCCGGCCGAGCTGGCCCGGGGCAAGATGCGGGCCAAGATTCCCGCGCCGGTCGAGGCATTGACCGGCCAGTTCGACGGCCACCACGCCGAACTCGCCACGATACTGCCGGCGCAGATCGACAGCCTGGACGCGTCGATCGCCCAGCTCACCGCCCGCATCGAGACGCTGCTCGGGCAACTGCCCGCCGACCAGGCATCCGACGACCGTGACGATCACGGGCCGGGTGAGCACGCCGAGGTTGCCGCGATCATCCGCCAATCGCTGAACGCGGTGCAACGGTTGGACGAGATCCCCGGCATCAGTCCGGAGATCGCCCAGGTCATCCTGGCCGAGGTCGGGCTGGACATGACCCGCTTTGCCACTGCCGGCCACCTGGCCTCCTGGGCCAAGCCGTGTCCCCGCACCATCCAATCGGGGCCCAGGAGCCGGGGCGGCGAGACCGGCAAGGGCAATCCCTATCTGAAGGGCGTACTGGGAACCGCCGCGGCCGTGGCGGCCCGGACCGACACCTTCCTCGGCGAGCGCTACCGGCGGATCGTCAAACGCCGGGGCAAGCTCAAGGCCCTGGTCGCCGTGGCCCGCTCGATCCTGGTCATCGTCTGGCACCTGCTGGCCGACCCCACCGCCCGCTACCGCGACCTGGGCGCCGACTACCACACCACCAAGATCGACCGGGATAAGAAGACCCGCACCCACGTCCGGCAACTCCAAGCGCTCGGCTTCACCGTCGCCCTGACCCAGACCGCCTGACCCACACCGCTCCCCACCAGCCCTGACTCACATCGATGGCCGGGGTTCGCTGCCGCGCGCCCGGCTGAGGTGGTCATTTTCCGGTCAGAGTCCTTCAGGGCGGAGTGGATGTCAACAGGACGGAACGACGGCGACGGGGCAGGACGCGTGCCTGACCAGGGACCGGATGACCGCTCCGGGGTGGCCGGTGCGATATGCCGTCCGGCCTGTGCCGACGACGACGAGGGTGGCCCCTATGGAGGCGGCCCGTAGGGTCTCTTTCGGGGCGTTCGTGGTGAAACGGACGTCGACGGGGACGTCCGCGTACTTCTCCTGCCAGGGCGTCAGGCGTTCGTTCATCCATTCCTGGCAGGCCCGGGTCGAGTCGTCGAGATCGGGTAGGTGGGTCATGGCGACGCCCCAGGTCAGAGAGCGCGGGTGGCCGGCGTGCAGCACGCGCAGGCGCAGCCGCCGCAGAGCAGCCTCGTGGAAGGCGAAGTCCAGCACCTGGTCGGCGGTGGTGTCCCTGATCCCCAGCGCGACCGGCCCTGGATGCAGTGGCACCGGGATCGGGCCCGCCCCTCGCACGACGACCGCCGGGCACTGCGCGCCGGCCACGACGGAGGCCGTGACGGAGCCGACCGCGGACCGGGCCACCGCGCCCAGGCCGCGGGAGCCGACCACGACGAGTTCGGCGTCAGCCGACAGCTCGATGAGCCGCTGCCCGGCGGAGCCCTCGTAGAGGTCGGTCGCCACGTCGGTGATCGTGCTGCATCCGCGGGCACAGTCGGCACCGTGGTAGAGGACGTGCTCGGCCGCCTTGCGCAGGTGGAGCTTGGCCTCGTCGTCGGCCTCGCCGTACGGCCACCGCCACGCGTGGGTGACGGTCAACGGCAGCCCCCGGAACTCGGCCTCGTCCAGCGCCCACTCCAGGGCCTGCATGGAGAAGTCCGAACCGTCGTAACCAACGACAATTCTGTGCGACTTTGTCATGATTACCACCCCTTTCCATGGTTGGCCATGCCGGGCGGGGACAGCAGGGCGGAACGTCCCTGTTCGCGGGTGACTTCCGACCTCTTTACGGCTCCGAGCCCCGGAAGCCCCGGCGGGCCGCGAGGCAGGTTCGGGCTTCAACGCGTCGTTGTCACGTATCGGGCGTAACGGCCAGGGGGCAGGGACAGGGAGACACCCGGCCGGCACCGATGACCTGGTGGATCAAGGCGGATCGGCTCACCTGGCACAATGAATGGCCATGTTCCCCCACGACGCGGTTCTCTGCGACCTCGACGGCGTGCTCCGTCGCTTCGACCATCCGGCCCAGGCCGACATCGAGGCCCGTTACGGACTGCCTCTCATGGAGACGGCCTTCGACCCGGCTCTGATCGGGCCCGCCACGCTCGGCATGGCCAAGCCCGACAGGCGTATCTACGAACTCGCCGCCGAGCGCGCGGGCGTCGCCCCCGAGCGATGCCTGTTCGTCGACGACCGCCTGGAGAACGTGGAGGCCGCCAGGGCCCTCGCGATGACCGGCGTGCACTACAGGAGCGTGGAGGACCTGGCGGCCGTGCTCGGCTAGGTGTACCGCCCAGGCAGGTTGGTGACGCGACTGGCGGGTGGAAGTCCTCCGAGCGCGGTGTGTCCTCGGTGATGGTTGTACATGTGTAGCCAGATGGTGAAAGCGGCGCGCCGTTCGGTCTCTGAGCGGTAGGGGCGGAGCCGGATGGGCTGAACGGCCTTCGCGGAGATCGCCTCGCACGTCGGGTGCGGGGCGGTGCGGGATCTCTTCAGGGTTCCCTCGGGCCAAGGCGCCATGAGTCTCCTCAGGGTTCCCGCGTGCCAGGGCACCATGCACGGGGGCTCACCGTCTTCGGGCGACCGCCCCGTGAACGAGAGACCCGGAGACCGTCCCGTTGGGGTTCATCCGCCTTTCGGCGGCGGTCACCTGACGATCGCGACGGGACAGCGCGCGTGGTGGATCACCCCGTGGCTGATCGAGCCCAGAATGACCGACCCGACGGCGCCTCGGCCACGCGAGCCCACGACGAGCAGGGCGGCCCGTGGTGAGACGCCCACCAGAGCCGACACCGGGTGGGCGTACGTCACGTCCCGGACGACCCCGACCTCGGGGAACTTCTCCTCCCAGGCGGCGAGCTGGCCCATGGTCATCCGCTGCTGCGCCTGCCGTACGTCCTCGATGTCGTAGACGACCTCCGGCGCGAAGGCGTGGACGGGCACCTGCCAGGCGTGAACGGCGCGCAGAGCGCACCCGCGCAGCCGGGCCTGCTCGAAGGCGAACCCCAGAGCGGGCTCGGATCCGGAGGATCCGTCGACGCCGACGACGACCTCGCCGGACGGCGTGCCCGCGTCCCTTCCGACGACCACCACGGCGCCAGGCACGTGACCCGCCACGTGAAGGACCGCCGAGCCCAGCAGGGCGCCGACGAAACCCCCCAGACCACGGCTGCCGATCACGAGCTCGGTGGCCGCCCCGGCCTGCTCGCGCAGCGCCTTGGCGGGTTCTCCCTCGAGCAGCGCGGTCGTCACGCGCACGTCCGGCCACCTTTCCCCGACGGCCTTGATCGCCTCGGTGAGCACCTGCTCGCCGGCGCGCGTCATGAGGTCGAGCCAGTCGGGCGGAGGAAACGCGGCGATGCCGTACGGCCAGCGGTCCACGACATGGGCGATGCGCAACGGCAGCCCCCGCCGGTCGGCGTCGCCGGCCGCCCACTGCACAGCCGCGGTGGCGGTGGCTGAGCCGTCCGTCCCGGCAACGATCGCTTCAGTCATGGTTCCTCCCGCTGTCCATCGGACCGCAGCACGGATGACTTCCCCAGGGGCGATCGTCCCGAGATGGACGGGACCTTCGCCCCCTCACGGACGCGGCCCCGCACCGCAGCCGTTCCTCCCGGGAGGAACGGTCACCGGCCGACGGCTACGATCATGTGGGTGGACGATCAGTACCTGCCCGATGAGATCGCTCAGGTGTTCCGGGACACGCGTGACGGCTGGCGGGTCGAGCCGCTGACACACAACGCCGCCAACGCGGTCACCCGGGGCATCTGGCGCGTCGTCAGCGGCGACCGCTCGGCGGTGCTGAAGGTTCTCAGCCGCGGGGATTCCGATCACCAAGGGTGGCGGGCCTCGCGCAGGGACGGGAGGGCAGTAGCGTCTTCGACCTGTTCCTCGACGCCGCGACGCCGCCCGAACTGGACCACGCCGTCTACGGCGCCTACCTGCGCGGGCTCCGGGAGGCCGGCTGGTCAGGAGATGAGCGGCTGGTCCGGTTGGGGGGCGGAACGCCCGGCCGCCCGGCATGGCCCGGGCCGCCGGGCGGGCGTGACCCCACGGGCCCCGGCGTCTGAGCGGGCCCGGCGACGGTGGGCGCTCAGTCCACGGGTGGCCCGAGGTGACCGGTGAACCAGTCTCGCGCGAGAGCCGCGACGGTCTCAAGCGCTCCCCGCTCCTCGAACAGGTGAGTGGCACCGGGGACGACCTGGAGCAGGTTCTCGCAGCGCAACCGCTGCTGCGCGGCCCTGTTGAGGTCGAGGACCGCCCCGTCGTCGCCTCCCACGATCAGCAGGGTGGCCGCCCGCACCGCGTCGAGCCGCGGGCCGGCCAGGTCGGGCCGCCCGCCCCGGGAGACGACGGCGGCGACCTCGTTGCCCGGCTCCGCCGCCGCCCGGAGCGCGGCCGCGGCCCCGGTGCTGGCCCCGAAATAGCCGATCGGGATGCCCGCCGCCCGGGGCTGATCGCGCAGCCAGCCGGTCACCCGGACGAGCCTGTCGGCCAGCAGCCCGATGTCGAAGACGTTGTCCCGGTCGGCCCCCTCCTCCGGGGTGAGCAGGTCGAACAGCAGCGTCCCCAGACCCGCGCGGTTGAGCGTGGCGGCCACCTGACGGTTACGCGGGCTGTGCCGGCCACTGCCGCTGCCGTGCACGAACACGATCACGCCCCTGGCCTTCTCCGGGATCACGAGCTGTCCGGGCAGCCGGACCCCTCCGGCTTCCACCAGGACGTCCCCGGTGGAATCCGGTGGATCCGATCCCCTCGCGCTCTCGCCGTGCTCACCCTCGGGAGGTGCGGCCCGCGCGAGCAGCCCGATCACCTCCTCGTCGGTGGTCTGGGCGAAGTCCACGTACCAGGCGCCGATGGCGTAGAAGTCGTCGGGTGTCTGGAGGCAGATCACCTCATCGGCGACCTTGCGCAGGCTCGCGACCGTCTCCGGAGCCCCCACCGGGACCGCCAGCACCACCCGTGAGGCACCGCGCGCACGGGCGACCTGGCAGGCGGCACGGGCCGTCCCGCCGGTGGCGATCCCGTCGTCCACCACGATCACCGTACGGCCCGCCAGGTCCGCCAGGGGCCGCTCACCGCGGAAGCGGCGCGCGCGGCGCAGGAGTTCGGCCCCCTCACGCTCCTCCACCTCGGCCATCTCCGCCTGCGTGAGATTCGCGAGCCGCACGACATCGCGGTTGACGAGACGGACTCCGCCTTCCCCGATGGCGCCGAACCCCACCTCCGGCTGGAACGGCACCCCGAGCTTGCGGACCACGATCACGTCCAGCGGGGCGCCGAGGGCTCCGGCGACCTCGAACGCCACCGGCACACCTCCTCTGGGCAGCCCCAGGACCACCACGTTCTCGGTGCCGACGAGCCCACGCAACCGTTCGGCCAGGCGCGCGCCCGCGTCACGACGGTCAAAGAACACCGCGTCCACCTCCTTTCGGACGCTCTCCGTGCCACCCTCGTCGACTGCGCGTTCAGGGCGGCGGGATCGCATTCACCCATACTCATCAATGTCAGCCGGAAGAACACGCCGACGGTAGGGCTGAAGGTCCCGGTTCAGGGCCTCGCATGCGGGAACCGGCCGCCCGGCGGAGGCCCGGCCGTCAGGCGGTGGCGGTGTCCAGGCTGGGGAGTGCCGAGCGCTCGTCCCGCAGCACGCCGCCGACGACGTCGCCGTCGACGGTCTCGCGCTCGACCAGGACCGCGGCGAGCCGGTCGAGCGCGCAACGGTGGAGGCGCAGCAGGTCGACCGCACGTCTCTCGGCCGTGCTGAGCAGGCGGGCGATCTCCTCGTCGATGATCTGCTGGGTCCGTTCGGAGTACGGCTTGAGCCGCGGATCCTCGGCATCCTGGCCGAGATACTGGGGGGCGGCGGAGGAGTAACCGACCGGGCCGAGCGCGGGTGACAGGCCGAAGTCGCGCACCATGCGGGTGGCGATCTGCGTGGCGGCCGCGAGGTCGTTGGCGGCACCGGTGGAGCCCTCGCCGAAGACGACCAGTTCCGCCGCCCGGCCGCCGAGCCGTACGGCCAGCAGATCGGCCAGGTAGCTCTCGCTGTAGAGGTGCCGTTCGGCTTCGGGTAGTTGTTCGGTGACGCCGAGCGTGGGACCGGCGGGCAGGATGGTCACCTTCGCGACCGGATCGGCGTGCTGGCACAGCGTGGCGAGCAGCGCGTGCCCGGACTCGTGCACGGCCACCGCATGGCGTTCCTGCGGGAGCAGGGCGTTGGACGTCTCGCGCCGGCCGAGCAGCACCCGGTCGCGTGCCGTGCCGAGGTCTTCGGCGTCGATGGTGGTGCGGTCGGCCCTGACCGCGTTGATGGCGGCCTCGTTGACCAGGTTGGCCAGGTCCGCGCCGGAGAATCCCGGAGTGGCGCGGGCGACCACGCCGAGGTCGACGCTTGGGCCCAGATGCTTTCCGGCGGCGTGGACGGCCAGGATCGCCGCACGCTCACCCTGGTTGGGCAGCGGCACGGTGACCTGCCGGTCGAAGCGGCCAGGGCGCAGCAGGGCCGTGTCGAGGGTCTCGGGCCGGTTCGTCGCGGCCAGGACGACGATCCCGCTGCTCTGGTCGAAGCCGTCCATCTCGGCCAGTAGCTGGTTGAGCGTCTGCTCCCGTTCGTCGTTGCCGCCGACGACGTTCCTGCCGCGCCGGCCCCCGATCGCGTCGATCTCGTCGATGAAGATGATCGAGGGGGCCCGATTGCGGGCCTCGTCGAAGAGGTCACGGACCCGTGAGGCTCCCACTCCCACGAACATCTCCACGAACCCGGAGCCGGTGACCGACAGGAACGGCACGGCCGCCTCGCCGGCCACCGCCCGGGCCAGGAGCGTCTTTCCGGTCCCCGGAGGGCCGACCATGATCACCCCGCGGGGTGGCTTCGCTCCCGCCGCCGCGTATCTGCCGGGGTCGCGCAGGAAGTCCACCACCTCGTTGATCTCCTGCTTGACACCGTCGTAACCGGCGACGTCACCGAACCGGGTGGTCGGCCGCTCCGCCTCGATGATCTTCACCCCTGACCGGCCGAAGCCGCCGATACTGCCGATGCCGCCGGCCATGGAGTGCTGCGCCTGCCGCCCCATCCACAGGAACAGGCCGATGAGCAGCGCCATCGGCAGGAAGCCCGCCAGGACCGACAGCAGCGAGCCGGCGGCCCGGGTCGCGGTGATCTGGACGTGGTGGGACTGGAGCTGGGATTCCAGCGTGCCGACGCTGAGCGCGGTGGGGATCTGCGTGGTGAACGTCGTGCCGTTGTCCAGGCTGCCGGACACCGTGCCCTGGTCGTCGATCGTCACCGTCTTCACCTGCCCGGCACCCACCTTGGCCACGAAGTCGCTGTAGGAGTACGGCTTGGTCTCCGACCCGGTGAGCATGAGGGGCACCAGCAGCCACAGTGTGACGATCAGCACCCCTATCGGCAGCAGCCAGCGGCGCCATTCGGGAGATCGCGGAGCCACCGGCGGAGGTGGGGGCTCGTCCGGTGGTCCCGGCTTGGCCGTACCTGTCGCATGCCGGCCGCGCAGCCGGGCCCAGGTGATCATCAACCGGCCTCCCTGTCGATTACCCCTACCTCACCTGCCAGTTTCCAGCCGGTGGCGGGAGTGCGGCAGGGCCGAAAGTCCCGAAGAGCACGGTGGAACGGCCTCTCCGGCCGGCCGGCGAGAGCGGCGGGAGCGCTGCGGACGTCAGCGGGAAGCCCGATTCAGAGGTCGTCATCGGGGGAGAAATCAGACAAATGTACAGTTTGCCTCGCCCGCTTGAGACCACATCGGGGACGGACCCGCCCGTCCGGCGGAAGACCCGGTCACGTGGGCGGCAGACCCGAGCGCGGAGGCATCCCGATGGGATCATGGGCGCAGATCAAGGAGACACACATCGCCGTCGTGGTCCTCCTCGGAGACCACGCCTTCAAGCTCAAGAAGCCGGTGAGCCTCGGCTTCCTGGACTTCACCACCAGAGAGGCCCGGCAGGCTGCCTGTCACAGGGAGGTGGAACTCAACCGGCGGCTGGCCCCGGACGTCTACGAGGGCGTCGCCGACGTGCTGGGCCCGGACGGAGAGGTCTGCGACCATCTCGTCGTGATGCGGCGCATGCCGGAGGATCGCCGCCTCGCCGCCATGATCCGGTCGGGGAAGCCGGTCGAGGAGCACCTGCGGCAGATCGCCCGGATGGTGGCGGGCATGCACGGCCGATCCCGCCACGGGCCGGAGATCGACCGGGAGGGGGGAAGGGAGGCGCTACGGTCACGCTGGACCGCGAGCTTCGGCGAGGTCCGAGCGCTTCCCGACGCCGTCCTCGACCCCGAAGCCGTCGAGGAGATCGAACGGCTCACATTGCGCTTCCTCGACGGCCGCGCTCCCCTGTTCGCCGCCCGTGTCAACGAGGGCCGCATCGTCGACGGCCACGGCGACCTGCTCGCCGAGGACATCTTCTGCCTGGACGACGGGCCGCGGATCCTGGACTGCCTGGAGTTCGACGAACGGCTCCGCTCCGTCGACGGCCTCGACGACGCGGCCTTCCTGGCCATGGACCTGGAGCGGCTCGGGGCACCCCGGCTGGCCGAGACGTTCCTGCACTGGTACGCCGAGTTCACCGACGATCACGCCCCGCCCTCCCTGTGGCACCACTATGTCGCCTACCGGGCCTTCGTCCGCGCCAAGGTCGCCTGCCTCCGGCAGCGACAGGGCGACCCCGGTTCCGGCGGAGAGGCCCGCCTGCTCGCCGAACTCACTCTGCGCCATCTGCGAGCGGGAGCGATCCCCCTGATCCTGGTCGGCGGATCACCCGGAACCGGCAAGTCGACCCTGGCCGCCGCCCTCGCCGACCGCCTCGGCTACACGCTGCTGGGCAGCGACCGCATCCGCAAGGAGCTCTTCGGCATCTCGCCCGAACAGCACGCGTCCGCCCCTTTCGGCGAGGGCATCTACGACCGGGAGCACACCGAGCGCGCCTACGCCGAGATGCTCTTACGAGCCGAGATGCTGCTTCACCTTGGCGAACCGGTCATCCTGGACGCCTCCTGGATCGACGCCGGCCATCGGACGGCGGCCGAGCGCGTCGCCCGGCGCACCTCCAGTGACCTCGCGGCCCTACGCTGCACGGCCCTGCCGCAGGTCGCCGCCGAGCGTCTCGCCCGCCGTACCGGCGCGATCTCGGACGCCGACCAGGCGATCGCCACAGCCATGGCGGCGATGGCGGCTCCCTGGCCCGACGCGATCGAGATCGACACCAGCCCGACCACGGAACAGGCGGTGGAGCGGGCACTGACGGCGATCGCCCTCTCCCCCGCCACCGTGCCCTGGCGCTTCCGGCGCCCCCAGATGGAGCCTGGCTGACCGTCCGCGTCGCTCATAACGGGCCGCCATCTGCGGGACTTGCTCACGGAACGTCTGCCGCACACAGCCGCGGGCTTCGCACACCAGTCGGCGTAGTCGCAGGTCGACGACTACCGTGCGGCTGCCGACCGGCACATCCGCCAGACGCCGGGTGTGGTAGGCGGGCACCCGCCGGGTCAGAACCCCACACGCGGGGCAGGATGCCGCCACCGATCGTGTCCAGGCTCGCACGCGTATGACCTGCTGCTCTGCGATCACCTGCTCGAGGACCACATCGGCCAACTGCGGGAACCGCGTCTGCAAGATCTTCGAAGCACACCAAGATCACCTTGCTGGCTCGCACACTCCGGCACCACCGAATTCGTGCCAGAGCCCTTGAGGCTACAGGCTCCCGGTTCTCGACGACGCTCTTCATGAGAGGGTGGCGCTGAGGCGTTGGACGCCGGGCAGGGTGGCCAGGCGGTCGTCGTAGAGCTTCTGGAGGGCGGGCAGGTCGCGGGTGATGACGCGCAGGAGGTGGTCGGGGTCACCGAAGAGCCGTTGGGCTTGCAGGATGTGGGGGATGGCGGCGACGGCCTGTTCGAAGGCGTCGACGGTGTCGCGGTCTGCGGCGCGCATGGTGACGAAGACGAGGGCCTCGAAGGTGAGGCCGAGGGCGTTGGCGTCGAGGGCGGCACGGTAGCCGCTTTCACGTTGTTCCCCGAGAACACCTCGGTGCTCACGGTGGAGTACAAGATCAATCTCCTGGCGCCTGCCGTAGGCGATCACATCGCCAGTCCAGGCCGAGGCCGGCGCCCATCAAGAGGCGCAGGCGCCGGCGCAGTAGGGGATGTTCGGGAATTCGGTGCCCCGCAGGACAAGACCTGACAGCTGTTACTCACCGCTTCTTTGCGGCTCGCCGTAGCTTGGGAACGATGGTGGCTGCACACCACCCGGCGCGCGATAGCCGCCGACTATCTCGTGCTCCACGGGCAACCCGGTCCACCGGACGGCAACCAAACCCGCCTGATGCACGCCTCCTGCCATCGCGGGCTCCTCGCCCGTCAACGCAGGAACCCGGCACAACAACCCTGAACCGCCCTCCGGGGCTAATGGGAGCTACCGGGTCACTTCAGCCCTTAAGACAGACTCGGATCCGGTAGCGGTCAGTAGGTGAGCACTCTCAGCGGCTGGCATTCGATGCCTTGCTTGAGCCGTGTGCCGCGACGAGCGGCACGCACGGTTCCGAGGGGGCCGGGGCGCAGCAATGCGCTCCGGCTACCCGACGAGTACAGGGCCGACACGCGGCACTGAGGACCTTGGTCCCTACCGGTGGCACCCCCGGAGGGTTAGCGTTCAGGACATGATTCGCGTGTTCCTGGTGGACGACCATGAAGTGGTACGGCGAGGCGTGGCCGCGCTGCTGGAGTCCGAGGGTGACATCGAGGTCGTCGGCGAGGCCGGGACCGCGGAGTCGGCCGTGTCCCGTATCCCGGCGCTGCAGCCGGACGTCGCGGTCCTTGACGTGCGCCTGCCCGACGGCAACGGTGTGGACGTCTGTCGTGAGGTCCGCTCGAAACTGCCGGAGCTGGTCTGTCTGATGCTGACCTCCTTCGCCGACGACGACGCCCTCTTCAACGCGGTGATGGCGGGCGCGTCGGGTTATGTGCTCAAGCAGATCCACGGTTCGGATCTGGTCGGCGCCGTGCGGACGGTCGCGGCCGGTCAGTCGCTGCTGGACCCGCAGACCACCGCGACCATGCTGGCGCGGCTGCGCGAACAGGCCACCCGCAAGGATCCGTTGCAGGCGCTGTCGGAGCAGGAGCGCCACATCCTGGAACTGATCGGCGAGGGGATGACGAACCGGCAGATCGGCGAGCGCCTCTATCTCGCCGAGAAGACCGTGAAGAACTACGTGTCCAACCTGCTGGCGAAGCTGAGCATGCAGCGCCGCACCCAGGCGGCCGCGCTGGCGGCACGTTTGAAAGTCGGCCACCCGGAATAGGACGCCCCCGGCGGACACCTGGGTGCGATCAGGTGTTTCGGTAGCGGCTCACCACTGGTGAAGGCCCGGCCCGCCAGGGAATCGGCGACCGGCGCCTCGACATGGACCGCCCGATCGCCGACCGGCCCGTCAGTGATGATCACTTGGAGCATCCGCCCGGCCTCGTCTGGCAGCAGAACCGCCACGATGTCGGCGCCGGCCATCTCCCGCGCCCGCCGCGCTATCAACATGAGCACCTCTCGGGGCTCCGCCCCGGACAGCAGGCTGGTGGTGACCTCCGAAGACGCCTGCAGCCACATCTCGCGCCGCCGGCTCTCCTCATACAGCCGGGCGTTCTCGATCCTGGCGATCTCCTCCTCGGTCAGCCCCACGGGGATGAACTGGATGAGCGTGTTCTCGTCACCGATCGCGCCCAGGGCACCGTAACTCGCGTCGACCAGGGTGATGGCGGTCTCCACGATCCTGCGCAGCACCGTCTCCAGATCCAGGTCGCTGCCCACGGAGACGACCGCGTTCAGCAGGGCGTGCACCCTGTCCCGGGTGGCCAGCACCGCCTCCAGCCGCACATGCAGCTCCGACAGCAGCTCATCCAGCCGCATGTGCGGAATCAGCGCGCCCGGCTCGATCTCCCCCATAGTGCGTAGTCTCGCCCCCTGGCGCGTGAGCGCCCACCCTGGCACGGGGCAGGCACTCACATGTCCAGGTGCCATCTACTTCAGGATCGGGTCGCGCCCCACCAAGTGCCGATACCGAGGGTTCTGCCAGCGCCAGGCCGACCAGCACGATGGCGTAGATGATGTGCTCGTCGATGAACGGGTTGTCGGCCAGCGGAAGCTCGGCGGCCCGCATAAGCACCAGCCCCCCGGCGGTGGCGGCGATCCGCATGCCGCCCCCGAGGGTGAGCACGGCGCCGATGCCGAGCATGAAGCCGACCGTCGGCCTGCTCCCCGTGGGATACACCGACAACATCCTCACCGCCCGGCACGACTACGAGATCGACGCCAACCAAGAACTGCTCGCCCTCGGCGTGACCAACATCAGCGCGGGCCTCACATGCGGCTTCCCGATCAGCAGCAGCGGCAGCCGCAGACCGGCACGGATCACGTGGCCCCTCTCACCGTCGTCTTCCTCCGTGACGATCGCCGTCGACTCCACGCGCCGACCGTCGCCTCCATCCGCCCGAAGGGCGATGACCTTGGTCGCCGGGACACCCGGCTCTGTGAGGCTCATGGGACCTTCGCCCCTACCCGGCAGGCGGAGGGGTGAGAAGTATGGAAGGAAACCACGGCTACAGGAGACGGGCACATGGCCTCATACGGCCTCAAGTCCGGCTGCCGCGATCGGCTCATCAGCCCGGTGAAGGCGAACTCGAGGTGGTGACCATGACAGAACCCATCGTCGTCGGTGTCGACGGCTCAGCGTCTTCGCTGCAGGCAGTGGCCTGGGCGGCGCAGGAGGCCGTGCTGAGGAATGCGCCGCTGCGCATCGTGCATGCAGCTCTCCGCTGGGCCTACGACGTTCCTCTCGTCCCGCAGCCCGCTCACTGGGGGCCGGCCGCGGAAGCCACCTCCCAGGAACTGCTGCGCCAGGCCGCCGAGCAAGCCCACGCAGACACCCCCATGGTGATGGTCACCACTGAGATCGTCGACGGCGCCGCCGCGGAGGCGATCGCCGCCGCGGCCGAGACCGCACAGCTCATCGTCGTCGGCAGCCGGGGCCTTGGTGGATTCGCCGGACTGCTGCTGGGCTCGGTCAGCCGTGACCTCGCCGCCCGATCCCCCTGCCCGGTGGTGGTCGTAAACTGGCCGCGCACCGGGCACGGAACGGAGATCGTCGTCGGCGTCACCGGACACCCCGATCAAGGTCCCGTCCTGGAGTTCGCCTTCGGCGAGGCTGCGCTACGGGGACTCCCCCTGCGGGCGGTGCACGCCTGGACCCATCCGGCCGTCAGGGCACCCGGTGACATGCAGCCGCTCGTCTTGGACATCGAAAGCGTCGGCCAGGAAGAAGCACGTCTGCTGGCCGAGTCCATCAGCGGCTGGCGCGAGAAGTTCCCCGACGTACCCCTCATCGAGCACGTCGCGCACGAGCATCCGGCCAAGGCGCTCATCGACGCCTCAGAGGCCGCCGAGCTGGTCGTCGTGGGTGCCCCCGGCTGGGCAAGGATTTTCGGATCGACCGTGCACGCCCTGCTCCACCATGCCCACGCTCCCGTCGTCGTCGTCCGCCACGCGACCTCGCACACGCGCCGAATCTGAGCCCTCACGAGCGCGGAACCGCTACGGCGTGGCCGATGTCCACGAGCAGGCCGCATCTTCCCTCCTGGACAGCCCAGCCTCCCGCCCCGGTCGCGCGGGTGGTTGCCGGGCATCGTAATGACCGTGTCGCTTTTCCCGTCGCTGAGGTGCCCTGCACCGCTGGGGGCTCCGAGTGGAGGGGGCCGTGACCGGCAAGCCAGCCCCGTGCCGCCCCATCATCCGGCGGCTTCAGGTCGTAGGCGATGTCACGGGCCCAGGCACGCACCCGCTTCTGATCACGGAAATCACCCGCCGCCGTCTTGGTCATAGTCGCAGCAGGAAAACCCTTGGCATCGGCTCTAAAAGCGACTGAGCCAGCCTGCGAGCGTGAACAGGCTCAACACGGCGGCCTGGACCGTCGCGCGGATCGTTGAGGCGATCTCTTCGGTTGTGCGGGTACTCATGGCTTCACCTCTGTCACAGGAGGAGCGGGGTGACTCCTCCCCCTCGTGGGCGAGATGGCTTCTCGCTACGCCGCGTGGACGTTGCGGAGGACCAGCCCGGCCCTCTTGGTGTTGCTCGCCCCGACGACGTCCGCGTTCGCGGTGTATCCGCATTTCACGCACATGAAGTCGGCCTGGGTTTTACGGTTCTCGCCGCTGACGTGCCCACACACGGGGCGCGGGCAGGTGCGGGAGGTGTTGCGGGGGTTCACCGCGATCACTTCCCGACCGGCGCTTTCAGCCTTGTGCGACAGGATCTGCAGGAACACCCCCCAACCCGCGTCCAGGACGCTCTTGTTCAACCCGGCCTTGGCCGCCGCGCCGTTGGGCAGGAACGCCCCAGCCTGGTCGTGGTCAGGCCTCGGCTTTGGGGCCCTGGTCATGTTGCGGATCCGGAGTGCCTCCACCGCGATGAAGTCCGCCCCTCCCACCAAGGCGAGCGCGGTCTTGTGCGCGTGGTCGCAGCGTTTGACCTCGACGGTCTTGATCCGCCCGGCCACGGCGCGATGCCGATGCACGCGGACATGCCCGATGCCCTGAAGGCGGACACAGGTTGCGCCGCGCTGGTGGGGCTGGGAGTCCCAGCGGGCTCCGTCGCCCTCGACCAGGGTGACGGCATCGAACCGGCCCCGGCCCTTGAAGCGGGGGTAACCCGGCGTCTCGCCGTTCTTCACGCGGCGGAAGAACGCCTCGAACGCCTTGTTCAGGCGGCGCAGCGTCTGCTGCTGGGACTTGTTCAGGCGGCGCAGCGTCTGCTGCTGGGAGGTGAAGGACCAGCGCCCCTGCCCATCGGGGTCGGCCCGGCGGATTTCCTTGATCCGGGCCGGCCGGTCGCCGTAGCGGATGCCCACCTTGGAGCGGCGGTAGGCCTCGCGGCGTTCCTCCAGGGCGGCGTTGTACAGGTGCCGGTGATCGTCCAGATCGCCACCAGGGCGATCTCCTGGTGGCGGGTCGGACGGAGCGGGAACTTAAAAGACCTACGCACGAGCCACCCCCGGCTTGGGGGCTTTCTCATCCTGGGTCTCGATATACCGTTGCACGGTCGCTGCCGACACCGCGCCCACGCTCGCCACGAAATACGACCGTGACCACAGGGTCGGCAACCGCGAGCGTAGGTGGGCGAACTCTTCTCGCAGCACGTGCGAGGTGTGGCCCTTGAACTGGTTCGCCACGTAGGAGGGCGAATCCTTCGGATGCGGCTTCACGGACAGATGCACGTGATCCGGCATCACCTCAAGCGCGATGATCTCCCACCCGTGTTCGTCGGCCTTGGCGTGGATCAGTTCCTGCAGTCGGATCTTCACCCGGCCGCTCAGGACAGGGCGACGATACTTGGGGCACCACACCACGTGGTAGCCCAGGTCGTATGCCGCGCCCGGAGAGGTACGCACCTGACGAGTCATCCGATCACTATAAGCCTGGCGCTCTTATAATCCAAGGGGGGCAGGCAAAGACCCCAACCTGCGGGTCAGGGCACGCTCAGGCCCCAGAGGGCCTTCCCGCCCGGCATTCCCCCGTCGCCCAAAGGCGACGGTCCCCCGCCTTCGACTTGATGGAGGCCAGTGCAGCGCCACAGAGATCCTTAAGGGGTTCAGTCGATCACGCGGAGGACTTATGTTTACTCTCGTCTCCGTGGCCGGGCGCCGTCATGCCGGCGAGCCGGCGGCCAGGGAGAAGTAGGCCTCCTCCTCCTGGTCGAAGTGTAGGACCAGGACAGCATGCAGACCGTAGAGCGTCGAGCTGTTCCGGGCGCGGCCCGTCGGCCTCGGCGAGGGCCAGGTGGCCTCCCAGGCGGCGTACGAGGCGTTCGATCTCGCCGTGCGCCCTGCTCATGGTCATCGTGACCTCGGGACCTCCCAGCGCCTGCCCCATCGCCGGATACAGCCGCCGTTCCTCGGCCCGTTCATGGGGCAGCAGGCGTTCGGTGAGGAACTCGTGAACCTCCCGCAGCCGCTCCATGGACGTGGCCGAAGGGGCCGCGCCCAGCTCGTCGGCTGTCTCGCGGATCAGTTCAAGAGGCGGTCGCAGCAAGGAGTGCTCCATCTCGAAGCGGCGCAGCAGGGATTCGGTGGCGAGGTCCACCGCCGCCCGGGTCCCCCGCGCGAGGCGTAGCGCCCGTAGCGCGTTGGCGATCATCGCCACGCCGATGACCTCCTGCAGGAGAGCTCCGGCCACGGGCGGCAGTGCTCCGGCGGCGGCCACCGTCATGGCCACCAGCGACAGCGCCATCCCTGTGGCGGCGCTCTGCACGGCGATGCGACGGGAGCGGCGGGCGGCGTCCATGGCATCGGCGAGCCGGTCCAGCCGATCAGTGGTGAGCACCACGTCGGCGGCTTGGCCGGCGGCGGCCGACCCCCGGGCGCCCATCGCCACCCCGACATCGGCCGCCGCCAGGGCCGGTGCGTCGTTGATGCCATCACCCACCATCACGGTCACCGCCCTGGCCGCTTCCCGCCGTACGGCCCGCACGGGCGGCCTCGACGATCGCGGCGGCGAGCACGTGAGACGACATCTGGTCCACCGCCGCCAGGCAGAGCACATCCTCGGTGCGGATGCCGGGCGCGGCCACGATGTCGATCACCCGGGGGCGCTGTCGGCCTCGGCCTGCCGCGCCAGCCGTACCACCTCCGCGTAGGTGCTCGCGGCCGCGGTCCGGGTGGCCCGCAGGTCGAAGGCGGCACCGGCGTTCACCGCGCCACTGCGCACACCCTTGCCCGCGGCGTGCTCTACCGGTAGCGACTCCCCCGTCAGCGCCGACTCGTCCAGCAGGGCGGGGCCGCCGGCCGGCACGCCGTCGACGGCGACCGTCTCCCCGCTGGGAACCAGTAGCAGGTCGCCCGGCTGGACCTTCTCGATCGGGACAAGGCGCGGCACCCCGTCCTCGTAGCGCCGGGCCGGGTGCGGAGCGCGTTCGTACAGGGCGGTCAGGTCACGGCGGGCGCGGCGAAGGGCGTAGTCCTCCAGCGCCCGGCCGGTCGCGAGCATCACGCCGATCACCGCACCGGCGAGAAACTCCCGTACGGCGAGGGCCCCGGCCAGGGCGAGCACGGCGATGGCGTCCACACCCAGCCGGCCGTGTCGCAGCGCCGAGATCACCCACGCCGTCGCGAGGACCAGAGCCACCGCAGTGACCACGGCCCACACGACGTCACCGGCCGCCTCCGCGCCGGCTAGATGCAGCATGAGTCCGGCTAGTAGTCCGGTCACGGTGACCGAGAGAAGTGCGATGGCGGCGAATCGTCTCATATCCGTAGCCTCCTGCGGTGGGCTGAGCCGCCCAAAGGCAAAGGCTCTCTTCGATCAGAATCTTCGGCCGGTGGAAGGCTCGGCGGTCAGGACCGGACGACCGCCACTGGGCCGTGGGCGTGGTGCAGCACGCCGCGGCTGACGGAGCCCAGTACCACCGAGCCGATCGCGCCCATCCCTCGTGAGCCCACGACGACCAGGTCGGCCCTGGTGGACGCGTCGGTGAGAGCTTGGACGGGGTGCACGCCCTGGACGTCCTCCACCACTTCCACCTCGGGAAACTTCTCCCGCCAGGCGGCGAGCCGCTCCTGGACCACCCGGTGCTGTGCCTGGCGGATCTCGTCCATGTCGTAGGAGATCTCGGGCGCGAAGGCGTGCACCGGCAACTGCCAGGCATGGACGGCGCGCAGCATGCATCCGCGCAGCCTGGCCTGCTCAAAGGCATAGGCCAGCGCGGGCTCACACTGCGGGGAGTCGTCGACGCCGACGACGATTTCACGGTGCACTTCCTCGTCGCCGGGGCGGACGACGACCACCGGGCCGTGGGCGTGGCCGGCCACGTGTGTGCTCACCGATCCGAGCAGCGCTCCGGCGAAACCGCCCAGGCCCCTGCTGCCGAGCACGATCGCGGCAGCGTCTGCGTCCTGGCCGCACAGAGTCCTGGTCATGCTTCCCTCGATCAGTTCGGTGCTCACCTCGATGGACGGCTGACACCTCCGCGCCGTCTGTTCGGCCTCGGCCAGCACCTTCGTCCCGTTCATGACCACCGTGCCCGGCCACTCGGGGGTGGAGAAGCGGTGAATGTCATAGGGTCCGCGCTCCACGACGTGCACGATCCGCAGCGGCAGCCGTCTGCGGAAAGCGTCGTCGGCAGCCCATTTCACCGCTCTGTCCGCGTCGGCCGAGCCGTCCACCGCGACGACGATCGGTGAGGCGCCCTCGCGCGTGTCCGAGCGAACCGGCTGACTGGCGTCCTTGGGGGACATATCCCCCTCCTCGTGTACGGATCATCTTGTCCGTTCAAGCGTCGGACACCGGCACCGAGGCTCCCAGGGCCGCAGGACTGTCCGTACAAGGACTTTCGACCTGTTTTCCAGCAGCCGCGCCTGTCGGCGGCCCCGGCTGCCCAGCACGACCTTTATGGCCGTACCCGACAGTTTGGACCCCGCGAGCTGGACGATGGACCTGCCACACGGGCGCAGCCACCCCGCCTCGCATCTTCATTGGAGAAGCTGGAAACCGGCGAGCTGAGTGATCACCAGGTCGGCATTTGTTTGTGAATTCGAGATCCACAGCGGCCGGCTCCCTCTTCCTGCGCAGGGAGAAGCCTGTTACGCGGCCCTGGGCGGGCCGTTCCGGTTCATCTGACGACCGCGATGGGGCAGTGAGCATGGTGAAGCACCCCGCGGCTGACCGAGCCCAGCAGGACCGAGCCGACCGCGCCGAGACCACGGGAACCCACGACGAGCAGGTCGGCCCGTGCCGAGGCGGCCACGAGAGTCGGCACCGGGTACGCGCATGTCACCTCCTGCACAACGTCGACCGCGGGGAACGTCTCTTTCCAGTCAGCTAACCGGTCCGCGGCTACCCGGTGCTGCCCTTTTCGGATCTCGTCCAGGTCTCCGTCGGCCTCAGCTGTGAACGCCTGAACCGGTGCTTGCCAGGCGTGGACCGCGCGCAACGCGCATCCGCGCAGGCTGGCCTGTTCGAAGGCGAAGCCCAGAGCGGGCTCGCACTCTGCGGAACCGTCGACGCCTACGACCACCTCACCCCGCGTCTCCACGGCACCCGGCCTGACGACAACCACGACGCCGTGTACATGACCCGCCACGCGGATGGGGACCGAGCCGAGGAGCGATCCGGCGAAACCGCCCCGGCCACGGCTGCCGATCACCAGTTCAACGGCCGTCTCGGCCTGCCCGCGCAGGACCTCGGGCGGCGCTCCCTCGATCAACTCGGTCGTCACCCGAATTTCCGGCCGCCGTTCCAGGGCAACCGCGGCCGCCTCGGCGAGCGTCAGCTCGGCCAGACGCGTCACGTGATCCGTCTTGCCCGGTGCGGAAAATTCCGCGGCGTCATACGGCCGGCGGTCCACGACATGAACGATCCGCAAGGGCAGGCCCCTGCGGACAGCGTCGTCAACTGCCCATGCCAGGGCCGCGGTAGCGGCAGCCGAGCCGTCCGTTCCGACGGTGATCGATCCAGTCATGACCTCCCCCACCGTCCATCGGATCGCGGTGCGGACGGTTTCCCCAGGGGCGATCGTCCCCAGACGCTGGGACCTTCTCCCTCTCGGACGCGAGATTTGATCTTCTGACGAAGGTCCCTGCGGCATAGGGCCGATCAGCCCTGACGGCGATGTCGCGCACCGCCGTACCGTGCAGATGGAAGGGAGATTCGCGATGGCACCCTCTGCAGCCGTGGACCTCGGACGGATAGCCGCGGTGGTCTTCGACACCGATGGGGTCATCACCGACACGGCCAGGGTGCACGCCGCCGCATGGAAGCGGGTGTTCGACGCCTTCCTGCGCGAGCGCGCCAGACGGTCCGGCGAACGGTTCCAGCCGTTCGACACCGGTGAGGACTACCTGTGTCATGTCGACGGCAAATCCCGCATCGACGGGGTTGAGGACTTTCTCCGCTCCCGGGACATCACATTGGATCCGGACGTAGTGGCGGACCTCGCCGCGCGCAAGGACGCGTCTTTCCTGGCCGAGATCCGCGCACACGGGGTAGCCCCTTTCTTCTCGACCGTCGACCTCGTCCGTGAACTCCGGCACCGCGGGGTGCTTACGGCCGCCGTCTCGGCGAGCCGCAACTGCGCGCAGGTGCTTCACGCGGCGACCGTCGACCACCTGTTCGACGTCCGGGTCGACGGCGTGGACGCCGCCCGGCTGGCACTGGCGGGAAAGCCCGACCCTGCGCTGTTCCTGGCGGCCCGGCGGCTCGGGGTGACGCCAGAGCATACGGCTGTGGTGGAGGACTCCCTGCCGGGCGTGCGAGCGGGCAGGGCCGGTGAGTTCGGTCTTGTCATCGGCGTTGACCGGCACGACCGGCGGGAGGCGCTGCGGGCGGCCGGCGCCGACCTCATTATCGGTGATCTGGCAGAACTACGACTGGACGGGAGAAGACGTGAACCCCTGGCTCCTCACCGATGACGGTTTCGCCCCCGCCCACGAGGGGCTGCGAGAAGCGCTGACGACGCTCGGCAACGGCTACTTCGCCACCCGGGGCGCCGTGCCTGAGGCACAGGCCGACGGCGTGCACTACCCCGGCACTTACGTCGCCGGCTGCTACGACCGGCTCGTCTCCCAGGTCGCGGGCCGCCGGGTGGACAACGAAGACCTTGTCAACGTGCCGAACTGGCTGCCGCTGACCTTCCGCGCCACAGGCGGCGACTGGTTCGCCCCCGGCCACGCCGAGATCCTCACCAGCCGGCACACTCTCGACATGCGCCGGGGTGTGCTCACCCGGCTCCTGCGGATCCGCGACCCCCAAGAGCGGATCACCCGGTTGGAGCAGTGCAGGCTGGTCTCGATGGACGACCCGCATGTGGCTGCCATGACCATGACGGTCGTTCCGGAGAACTGGAGCGGCACGCTGGAGATCCGCTCGGCGCTGGACGGGCGGGTCACCAACCGCGGGGTCGCCCGCTATCACGGGCTGGCAGACCGGCACCTGATGCCGATCCGCGCATACGCCTCCGGCGGCGTCATCGAGCTGCTGACGCGCACCGTCACCTCCCGTGTGGAGATCGCACTGGCCGCTCGCACCACCCTGGCCGGAGGGCGGCACCATATCGGTGCCGAGGGCGAGGTCCGCGAGGACGTTCAGGAGGGGTGGGTGAGCGAGGAGTGGGCCGTCGAAGTCGCGGCGGGCGAGGAGGTCGTCGTGGAGAAGGTCGTAGCTCTGTACACCTCCCGGGACCGGGCCATCGCCGAGAGCGGGGCCGCCGCGAGAACCGCGGTCGTGCGCGCGGACGGCTTCCAGTCCCTCCTCAGGCGGCACACACGGGCCTGGGACCGGCTGTGGCAACGGGCGCACGTCACCGCCGAGGACACCGAGGTACAGCAGATTCTCAACCTGTATGTCTTCCATCTGCTGCAGACGGCCTCCCCGCACGTCGCGGAACTCGACACCGGTCTCCCTGCCCGGGGCCTGCATGGCGAGGCCTACCGGGGCCACGTGTTCTGGGACGACCTGTTCGTCTTCCCCTTCCTCGCCCCGCGCTTTCCGGACATCACCCAGGCGTTGCTCAGGTACCGGTGGCGACGCCTGCCCGAGGCGCGCTGGGCCGCCCGCGCCGCCGGGCGCACCGGTGCGATGTTCCCCTGGCAGAGCGGCAGCGACGGCCGAGAGGAGACACCGCGCCTGCACTTCAACCCCCGCTCCGGCCGCTGGTTGCCCGACCACTCCCACCTGCAGCGCCACGTCGGCCTGGCCGTCGCCCACAATGTGTGGCAGCACTACCGGGCCACCAAGGACATCGGCTTCCTGGCGGGCTTCGGCGGGCAGTTGCTCGTGGAGATCGCCCGGTTCTTCGCCTCGCTCGCGACCTGCGAGGAGGGGCGTTACGTCATCCGCGGCGTGATGGGGCCTGACGAGTATCACGACGGTTATCCCGGCCGCGATGAGCCCGGCCTGGACAACAACGCCTATACCAACGTCATGACCGCGTGGCTGATGCGCCGGGTCCTGGACATGATCGGTCTGGTCGGCGACGAGGGAGTCAGCAGGCAGGAGATCGACCTCTTCACTGGCATGGCCCGGCGGGTGCGGGTGGACTTCCACGATGGAGTGATCAGCCAGTTCGAGGGATACCAGGCCCTGGAGGAGCTGGACTGGGCCGCCTACCGGAAGAAGTACGGAGACATCCGGCGGCTGGACCGCATCCTCGAAGCCGAGGGTGACACTCCCAACCGCTATAAGGCCTCCAAGCAGGCCGATGTGCTCATGCTGTTCCACCTGCTGGGCAGGGAAGGACTCGACGAGATCCTGACCGGCCTCGGCTACAGATGGAACGCCGCGATGGCGGCGCGGACCGTCGACTACTACCTCGCCCGCACCTGCCACGGCTCCACGCTGAGCGCGGTTGTCCACGCCGGGGTGCTGGCACGCCTGCGTCCCGGAGCCTCCGAGCCGTTCCTGGTCGAGGCGTTGAACAACGATGTGAAGGACCTCCAGGGAGGCACCACCGCCGAGGGGATCCATCTGGGCGCGATGGCCGGGGTCGCCGTCTTGTTCGAAGCACCCTGAGCTGCGGCCGGTGCGGGATCATCCGGCAGGCGACCTCGCCGTCACCTGCCGTCACCTGCCGTCGCCGCTGGGCAATGGGCCCGGATGGCTGAACCGGGAGGCCCGGCGCTGCACGTGATGGGCGTGGTCGCGGTGCCGGACGACGGGCGGCCTGCCGTCCGCACCCGCGAAGAACAGCTCCGGGCCGGCGTGGAAGACGCCGAGCATGACCGCGAAGGTGAGGAAGTCGAACAGGGAGCTGATCGGGCCGAAGAAGAACATGAACCGGCGGATGAAGCCGATGTCCCAGTGCGAGGGAGCATGAAGCTGCTCCGGGTCGACCCGGTCGGTGGGGATGCTGAGCTGGCTGGTGTCGTAGAGCAGGTTGTTCAGCAGAATCTGGCTCGGAAGCATGGGCAGGAAGCTCAGCACCGCCGACGCGGAGGCGGCGCTGAACATGTTGCCGAAATTACTCGAGGTGCCCATCAGCACGTACTTGATGGTGTTGGTGAAGATGCGCCTGCCCTCGGCGACCCCGTCGGCCAGGACTCCGAGGTCCTTTTCCAGCACAACGACGTCGGCGCCGGTCAGGGTGCCACCCGAGGTCAGGCCAAGACTGGCGCAGACCTTCTCCGCGACCAGCGGGTTGTCCCCGGTGGCGATCTTCACAGTGATGCCGAGCGCGGCCAGGCGACGCAGCGAGGCGGCCGCCGCCGCCTTGGGCCGGTCGAGAAACACCAGGAATCCGGCCAGGGCCAGGCCTTGCTCGTCCATGGGCGCCGGAACGGTCAGATCGGGAACGGACCTGGTGGCGACGGCCACGACCCTGCCACCCTCGGCGAACCGGGCCTCCAAGGTCTCAGCGGCTTCGGCCGGCACGTCCCAGCAGCGCTCCAGCACGGCCTCGGGAGCGCCTTTGGTGACCGGCAACCGGGTACCGTCCGGAGCGGAGAGCACCGCGGTGGTCATCCTGCGCTCGTGGTCGAACGGCAGCAGTCCGAGACGCGTGTAGCCGTCAATCGGGTGCGCCAGAGCATCCGGGGCCCGCCACAACGCGGCGTCCAGCGGGTTTCCTCCAACCGTGGCCCGGTCGTTGGCCGTCAGATCGGTCTCGGTGGCCAGGAGTCCGAGCAGCAGTACCCGGTCGTTGCCGTTCCCGCAGGGATCCAGGGCGGCCAGGAAGTCGATCCTGCCCTCGGTGAGGGTGCCGGTCTTGTCGGTGACCAGGATGTCCATGTCGCCGAGGTCCTCGATGCAGACCAGCCGTTTGACCAGCACCTTGCGGCGGGCGAGCTGCCGGGAACCGGCCGCCAGACTGGTGCTGACCACCACGCCGGTGCCATCGCCCGCCCGAACGACCGTACCCATCAGCGCGCAGCAGCTCAGCTCGGCCAGTGCCGTGTCCTGCGGCACGGACGCGACGGTCTTGTCCACCGGCAGCGACTCTCCGGTCAGCACGCTCTCGTCGCATTCCAGACCGGTCGTGGCCAGCAACCGCAGATCCGCTGGGACGATCCCGCCCAGCGCCAGCCGTACCACGTCGCCGGGTACCAGGATCACCCCGATGATGACGGCGTCGGTGCCGTTACCCAGGAAGAACGCGACGATCGCGGTCACCGCCAGCAGGATCAGCACCGCATTGCGCAGTTGCCGGCCCAACACCCGCAGCGCCTGGGCGGAGGGCAGGGCGGCCGCCTCACCGGCGGTCAGTTCCGTGAAGCCTGCCGCACCTTCCGGAATCGCCGCGTCAGGCGTGGGTGGAGCGGCCGGTGGCGACGGCCCCGAACGACCATGATCATTCACATTAAGTCTCCCGGAGGTCTCCACACCCCTCAGCAGATCATCAGCGGAACGAGCGGATCTCCGGCCGAAAGGCACCGCCTGAAGGGACCTTTGGCACCTGCGTCCAGCAGGGCCAACGCGGGGAAAGGCTGTTCGAGACACCGGACGAAACGATGCGGCCCTGCTCTCCACGCCACTCCGTCAAGGGTGGAACCGCGTCCGGTGCCTCACCGCAGCCGAGGGGGAGGGCGTGTCACTGTTGGTTCGACGGCGGTCGCCTAGTAGGGCTTGGTTACCTCGGGTAGGGGACGGTATGTCACCTGTTTGGGGGTGAGGGAAGATGACCCCTCAAGAACTCGAGGCCGTGCGGGCGCGGCTGGAGACGTTTGCCGCTGAGATGTTCTCCGGTTTCGCCCGTGCTGATCAGCGGCGGTGGGGCGAGCGGTATGTGCGCGGCCTGCTGACCGACGGGGCGCGGAAATCGATGGAGCCGATGGCGGCCCGGCTGGGCGTGGATCGCCAAGGGCTGCAGCAGTTCTGCACCGATGCCCCCTGGTCGCATCAGCTGGTTTTGGCCGAGCTGGCCTGGCGGATGGATGCGGCGATCAACCCGGTGGCATGGGTGGTCGATGATGTGTCCTTTGTCAAGGACGGCCAGGAGTCGCCGGGGGTGGCCGCGCAGTATTGCGGGGCGCTGGGGGCTTGTTCGTGAATAACTGTCAGAGTTGATCTGCGGGGCAGTCATCGGCGGACGTAATACGATCTTGCAGTTGCTCGAGCGTACGTGCGGGCGATCCGGGGATCGGCGTGACGGAGATTTTGTGCAGGTCGAGGATCCGGTGGCCATCTTGGAACTGGTTGGACAGGTTGGTGCGGGTGACGCCCAGCAGGCGGGCTAGGAGGGTGCTGGTCGCGGCCTTGCGGCGACGGAGTAAAGCGGTCAGGAGCCGGTGGAAGTGATCTAGGCTGCTGGTCTGCGGATGGAGGTAGCGGCGCGGGCGGTGGAAACGGCGTTGAAAGGCCGCCTCTGCCAGCGCGTCCCAGTAGGGCTCCGAGATCTGCACCAGGCGGGCGAAGTCCGAGCGCGGCATGCCGGTCAGGGCCGGATCGGTGAGCATCCAGGTCACGTCCGGATCGATCGGTTGGTTGGTCTCGGCTTCTTCGGAAAGTCTGGGAGGGGTGGGGGCCAGGGTGTAGTTCCAGTCGCCGTGGAATGCATCGGGTGTGATCGGCAGGGCATGGAACTCGGCGGGCGTGACGGCGGTGCCCAGTGGGTAGTTGCCGGTGTCCAGTTCGGCGCTGACTCTCAGTCCGGCCTCTGTTGTCGTCGCGGCGATCGTCTCGATGACGACCTGGTAGCTGGTCAGCGGGCGGCCACGCCAGTTGGCGGTGATGTGGCAGAACATCCGGTGCTCGATCTTGTTCCACTTCGAAGTGCCGGGAGGAAAGTGGCAGACCGTGATCTCAAGGCCGCTCTCGCGGGCGAAGTCGTGTAGTTGCTTCTTCCATGTCCAGTAGCGGGGGTTGTTGGAGCCACCGGCGTCCGCGGTGATCAACAGCCGGGTGGCGTGCGGGTGGTCGAGACAACCGCGGCGTCGCCACCAGCGGCGGACGGACTCCACCGCGAACTCGGCGGTGTCGTGATCGGTTCCGACGTTGACCCAGCCGCTGTTGGTGGCGAGGTCGTAGATTCCGTAGGGGATGGCCACTGGCTGGTCGCTGGTGACGAGGGTGTGGCTGTCCACCTTGATCGGGTTCTTTCCCGGTTGCCAGGTACGTCCAGGCCGGTCGCGGTTGCCGAGCCACTCTTTGGCTTTGGTGTCGATGCTGATCACCGGCTGGTCGTCGTCGAGGAAGGCGGCGGCGGTGGCGTTGAGATGGGCAAACTGGGCGTCGCGATCCGGATGCCGGGTGCCTTCGGTGGTCTTGGCCGTGCCCTGCAGGCTGTAGCCCAGGCCGTGCAGCAGGTGGCCGACGGTTGTGGCACCGATCGGATGCTTCTGCGCGGAAAGGGCATGGGCCAGGCTGCGCAGCGACAGCGTGGTCCAGCGCAGTGGGGAGACGGGGTCGCCGCGAGTGTGCGGCTCGATCAGTGACTCAAGGGCCGGTAGCAGGCCGGGGTCGGTGACTGTCAGCGGTTTGCGCCCGGCGCCCGAGGCCCGGATGCGGCGGGTCGGCGCGGGGTGCGTCTCCAGCTCGATGATGCCACGCGCGATGGTGGCGGTACTGATGCCGGAGGCTGCGGCCACCAGGGCAATCCCGCCATGGCCGAGCACGGCGGCCTCGCTGGCCAGGTAGAGGCGACGGCACCGCTCGTCAAGGTGCGGCAGGATCTGCTCGAACTTGGCCCGCAGCTCGGCTGCGGGTACATCTTCCTTCGAAGAGGCGGTCATGCTCCAGCGTCTCACCGTCGACCCGGTCCCGCAGATCAACTCTGACAGTTATTCACGAACAAGCCCTGGGCAAGACCGCGAACTGCCAGGTCGCGCCGAGCGTGCATCTGGTCACCGACGCCGCGTCGTGTCCGGTGAACTGGCGGCTGTTCGTGCCCGAGCAGTGGGATCCGGCCTCGCCGCGCACGGAGGATCCGGCCGCGGTGGCGGCACGCCGGCAGCGCTGCCGAATCCCCGCCGACGTCGGTCATGTGCCCAAGTGGCAGCTGGCTCTGGACATGATCGACGAGCTGGAGAGTTGGGGGCTGGATCCGCCGTTGGTGGTCGCCGATGAGGGCTACGGTCAAGACGGGGCCTTTCGCCTGGGCCTGACCGAGCGCGATATTCCCTACGTGGTGGGGGTGCGTTCCGATACCGCGCTGCTGGAGGCCGAGGCCTGCCGCAGCGTCGCGCCGTATGCGGGGACCGGGCGGCGGCCGGTGCCCCGCTACCGGCAGCGGCGCATCAGCGCCCGGCAGTTGGTGCTGGAGGGCGGGCGGCGCGCGCTGCACACAGTGCGGTGGCGGATGGGGTCCAAGGGTCCGTTGCGCTCGCGCTTTGCCGCGCTGCGGGTACGGCCGGCGGGCGTGCGGATCCGCCGCGCTTACGCGGGCGGGGAGTTGCCGGTGTGCTGGCTGCTGGCCGAATGGCCGCCCGGTGAGCCGGAGCCGGTCAAGTACTGGTTGTCCACGCTGGAGGCCGATGTTCCATTGCGGCGTCTGGTGGGTCTGGCGAAGATCCGCTGGCGCATCGAGCACGACTACCGTGAGCTGAAGACCGGCCTGGGCCTGGACCACTTCGAGGGTCGCACGTGGAGCGGTTGGCATCATCACGTCACCCTGGTCTCGGTCGCTCACGCGTTCTGCACCCTTGAAAGGCTCAACCCAAAAGCGCCGGCTGCGGCTTGAGCACCTACCGGGTCATCGCCGAGTTGCAGCTGCTTCTGGCCTGCTGGGCCGGTATCTGCCCCACCTGCCGCCGCGCGTTACCCCGACATGCCCAGCCCGTCCCCACCTAACCAAGCCCTACTAGAGCCGACAGTCCCGGCTGGCAGAGCACTTGGACTCTACGAGACGGCATGGCGGTGACCGATGCTGCTGATATGAGGCGAGCCGTTCCTGATGAGTGTGATGCCCTGCTGCGTGAGGGCGGCATCGCCCATATCCGGCCGCTGCGGCCGGATGACCGCGCGCGGTTACACGAACTGGTCGACAGGTCGTCTGAGCGTTCGGCTTACCTGCGATTTTTCACCGGTGGTACGGCCAGCGCCCACGCCTATATGGATCACATCGCCACGCTGGACTACTCGGGCCGCGCGCTGGTCGCCGTGGTGAACGGTCAGCTGGTGGCCGTGGCGGAGTACATCCCCGGCGATGCGGGCGATGCCGAGATCGCGATCTTGGTTGACGACGGGATGCACCATCGCGGCTTGGGCACCCTGCTGGTTGAGCACCTGGCATTGAACGCCGCCGACGAGGGCGTGCGCGAACTGGTCGCCAACGTACTGGCCGAGAATCGCCCCATGCTCCGAATGCTGGACGACGTCGGGCTGACCACCAGGCGGGCATTCAGCGATGGAACGGTTGAGATCCGCATGGATCCGCATCCCACTCCGGGCGTGCTGGAGCGGATCGAGGAACGCGCACACCAGGCGGCGTCCGCCTCCCTGACCCGGCTGTTCTGCCCGGAGTCGGTCGCGGTGATCGGCGCCGGCCGAGCCCCGGGTGGAGTGGGCCACCGCATCCTGTGCAATCTCCTCCAAGGAGGCTTCCCGGGCCCCGTCTACCCGATCAACCCGCATGCCAGGCAACTTTGCGGCATGCCCGCGTACGCGAGCGTGAAAAACGTGCCGGGTCCGATCGATCTGGCGATCATCGCGACCCCGGCTCGCACCGTGCTGGAGCTCGCCCGTGACTGCGCCGGCCACGGCATGCGCGATCTCGTCGTCGTCACGACGGGATTCGCTGAGGCCGGAGAGACGGGTGCGGAGGACGAACTGCTGAGGATTTGCCGGGAGGCCGGCATCCGGCTGGTCGGCCCCAACTGTCTTGGCATCGTCAACACCGAAGCCCGGCTCAACGCCAGCTTCCTGCCCCACCCGCCGATCCCGGGGCGTCTGGCCCTGATGTCGCAGTCCGGCGCGATCGCGGTCGCCCTGATCGACCGCGCCATCGATCGGGGAACCGGCATCTCCTCGTTCGCCTCGGTCGGCAATAAGGCCGATGTCAGCGGCAACGACCTGTTGGAGTATTGGGAGGACGACCTGGCGACCGACGTGATCGCCCTGTATCTGGAGTCGTTCGGCAATCCCCGCAGGTTCGAACGCATCGCGCGGCGGGTGAGCAGGCGGAAGCCGATCATCGCGATCAAGAGCGGCCGCGGTGGCTCAGGCGAGCGAGCGGTCCGCTCCCACACTGCGGCCGCCGCCACTCCGGACGTGGCCGTCGACGCCCTGCTGAAAGCCTCGGGGATCATCCGCGTGGAGACCGTCCAGGACATGCTCGACACCGCGTGTCTCCTGGCTGCCCAGCCGCTGCCGCAGGGCAGCCGGGTGGCCATCGTCGGTAACTCGGGCGGGCCGCAGACCCTCGCCGCCGACGCCTGCGAACAGCGCAACCTGCTGGTCCCCGAGCTGGCCCCCGTCACCTGCGAGCGGCTGCGTGCCCGGCTGCCGGTCGCGGCGGCCGTGGCCAATCCCGTCGACCTCACCGCCGGCGGCAGCGCGCGGGATCTGGCGTTCGCCGTCGAGACCGCCTTGGCGGATCCGGGCATCGACATCGTCCTGGTCGTCTACACGCCGCCGTTCGGCTCCGGCCTGGGCAGAACCCGCCAGGCCATCTCCCACGCGGCGACGGTGACGGGCAAGACCGTGGTCGCGTGCATCACCGGGCACGATGGCCTGCTGAGCGGGCGCGTGCCCTGCTACGCCTTCCCCGAGCAGGCGGTGCGGGCACTGCGCCACGCGGTGGACTACGCGTCGTGGCGCGCCGTGCCGCAGGCTCCGCCTGCTGAGCCGCATCCGGCCGAGGCCGTCGCCGCGCGCGACATCGTCGAGGCGGACCTGGCGCGCCATCCCGGCGGCCGATGGCTCGACTACGGCACCGCCGCCCGCCTGCTCGGCTGCTATGGCGTCCAGGTGGCCGAGGCGGTCGAGGCGGTCGAGGTCGACGGGCCGGACAGCGCTGCGGAGGCGGCCGTCGTGATCGAGCCGCCGGTGGTGCTCAAGGCCACCGGCCCTGACCTGGTGCACAAGAGCGACATCGGTGGCGTCCGTGTCGGCCTCGGTACGCCGGATGAGGCCGGCCGTGCCTACCGGGAGATGGCCGGCGCGATCGGGCCGGCCATGACCGGCGCGATCGTCCAGCCGATGGTCGAGCCGGGTGTTGAGATCATCATCGGTGGCGTCGCGCACGAGGCCTTCGGACCTCTGCTCATGATCGGCATGGGCGGCGTGACCGCCGAGCTTCTGGCCGACCGCTCCTTCCGGGTGCCGCCTCTTAGCGACCAGGACCCGGCAGCGATGATCGCCGAGCTCCGCTGCGCGCCGTTGCTGGCCGGCTATCGCGGACGCCCGTGTGCCGACATCGCCGCGTTGCGGAAGCAGGTCGCCGGCGTCGGGAGGCTCCTGGACAACCTCCCGGAGGTAGCCGAGCTCGACTTGAACCCAGTGATCGTCACTCCGGCCGACGCGGTGGTCGTGGACGTGCGGATACGGCTCGCCCCCGCCGCTCCGCCGTTGTCGCTCTTGCGCAGGCGGCTTCGATGAATGAGCCGGCCCATGGCGCCTTTGGGTCCTTTTTGGAGGCGAAGATGGTTGTCAGCGTCGGAGACGTCATGACCCGGAGGGTCCTTTCGGTGGGCGAGGATACCCGTTTTAAGGATATCGCCGAGGTGCTCGTCACCCATGCGATCAGCGCTGTGCCGGTGGTAGACGGTGCCGGCCATGTGATCGGCATCGTCTCCGAAGCCGATCTCCTGCACAGAGAAGGGGACGAAGAACCGTTTCCCGGCCCGGCCGGCCCGCCGCCGCAGGCCCAGCCGGATCAGTGGCTGAAGGTGGGCAAGACCAAGGGCAGGACTGCCCGGGAGTTGATGACCGCTCCTGCGATCACCGTCTCGATGGACACACCGGTGGTGACCGCCGGCCGTCTGATGGAGCACCACGGCGTCAAACGGCTGCCGGTGCTCGACGACCACGGTCGTCTGGCGGGCGTCGTCAGCCGCTACGACCTGCTGAAGGTGTTCGTCCGCTCTGACCGGGACATCGAGCATGAGGTCCGGGTGGACATCCTGGTGCGGTCGCTGTGGATGGACACCTCGCGTGTCCGGGTCGCCGTCCAGGACGGCGTGGTGACGCTGAGCGGGCGGATGATCCTGCGTGGTGAAGCCCAGATCGCCGTTTGGATGACCAAGCAGGTCGGCGGAGTGGTCGATGTGATCGACGAGCTCACCTGGGAGCGGGACATCACCCCTTCCGAGAAGGAACGTTGAAGGATTCTCGCGCCACAGCGTTCCGCGATGTCGGCATGCCGCCGGAAATATCCGGGCCTGGGGCAGCGACCGACCGGTGACCTCGCTTAATGGCGGCGCTGAGGACTTTGGTCCCTACCTCCAGCGCTTCGGGAGAGTTAGCGTTCGGGCATGATTCGTGTGTTCCTCGTCGATGATCACGAGGTGGTGCGGCGGGGCGTGGCCGCGCTGCTGGAGTCCGAGGGTGACATCGAGGTCGTCGGCGAGGCCGGGACCGCGGAACCCCACCCACCCACAGATGATCATCGTTTTCGGCTACGGCCTGGCCGTGCTCGGCACCCCACGCCGTCCCGTTTCGGACATCCTCAAAACGGCCCGAAGAGAGCCGTTCATTTCCTGCTGTTTCCAAAAGCGGCCGAAAGACCTGATCTTTAGGGACCTCCGACCGCTGCGTCAGCCCCCTCCTCGGTGATGGTATCGAGGAAGAGAAAACGCCGAAAATGCGGGAAGGAAAAAATGAGTACGCCGATGCGCCATGAGCAGCGAGGACTCGTCCCTGATCTGCTCGACTGGCTGGACATTCCCTTTGCCGCCCTGCGGCCGCCCATGACCCAGCCCATCAAATTCGAGGATTACCTTAAGGAAGGCCGTTACGTGCTACGCGCCGAACTTCCGGGAATCGACCCTGAAAAGGATATCGAGATAACCCTGTCCAACGGCGTTCTGACCGTCCACGCCGAACGGCGCGACGAACACAAAGATCAACATCGGACGGAGTTCCACTACGGCTCCTTCACCCGCTCTGTCACGCTGCCCGCCAGTGTGGACGACAACGACATCAGGGCGACCTACGACAAGGGCATCATGGAGGTCAGCGTCAAGCTTGCCGACTCTAAGCAGAAGGGGAAACGCATCCCGATCGAGTCCAAGCCGCAAGCAGAGAACTGACGGATCGTGCGGGCCCGCTTGACGTGAAGCGGATCCGCACAGCCTCGCTGCTGAGGAACACGCGCGTCACCGTCGAGGAGGTGAGGGTTGTCAAAGTGACAACCGAGGCGCTCTGGGGAATGGTTATCACCTCGGTTCCATGATGGGGTGATGCCCAGATCAGGTAGCAGGGCGAAACATCCCTGGTCACGGGGACTTCCAGCTCTCTTTCCAGCAGGCCAGGCGCGTCGGCGAACCATTCACTCCGTGGCTCGACAGGGCCAGGGGAAACCTGCGGTCGGGCCGCACACCGGCGTGATCAGAGGTGACCGCTGCGATCAGGCACTGTCTGCGACGGCGATGACGACAAGAGAACAGGTCGCATGGTGGAGCAGCGAGTGGCTGACCGGCCCGAGGAACAGCCCGGCGATGTGGCTGCGCCCGCGCGATCCCACCACCAGCAGGGCGGCGCCCGTGGAGACTCTACGCAGCACCTCCGCCGGATGGCCCCGTTCAATGTGTTCTACAAGCCTGGCTCCTGAATGCCGCTCGCCATGGCCAGCGAGCGCCTCGGCCAACAGGAGCCGTTCCGCGCCGGTTTGATCGATGCCGGTCTGATCGATCAGGGCCGGTGTACCCTCAAGAGGGCACCCGGCGACGGGTTCGCCCCAGGCGTGGACGACGTGTAGGCCGGCGTCGCGCAGGTCGGCCTCGGCGAACGCGAACTCGATCGCGGCGGCACCGCCTGGCGAACCGTCGACCCCGACGACCACCTCGTTGCGCGGTTGTGCGCCCATTTTGCGGATGACGGCTACGGGGCAGGTGGCCTGACCGGATACGCCTAGCGCGACCGAACCGAGCAGCAGTCCGCCGGCCCGCGAACCATCGACGCCAACGACGATCATGCGGTTTTCTTCCTCCGTCGAACAGCGACGATGGACGTGAGCGGGCAGTTGACGACTCACGAGGCGACTCGCCGGGCTCGCGCGTGAGCCCGGCGTTCAGGACCGGATCACCGCCACCGGGCAGTGGGCATGGTGCAGCACGCCGCGGCTGACGGAGCCCAGCACCACCGAACCGACCACGCTCCTGCCCCGCGAGCCCACCACAACCAGATCGGCCCTGGTGGACGCGTCGGTGAGAGCTTGGACGGGGTGAGCGCTCTGAACGTCCTCCACCACTTCCACCTCGGGGAACTTCTCCGGCCAGGCGGCGAGCCTGTCTCTCACCATGTGCTGGTGGAACCGGTGGACCTTCTCCACCTCGTAGGGGAACTCCGGCACGAGACCGGGCCCCGGCGGCCGCCAGGCGTGGACGGCGCGCAGCACGCAGCCACGCAGCCTGGCCTGCTCGAAGGCATAGGCCAGCACGGTCTCGCCTTCGGCGGAATCGTCGACGCCCACGACGATCTCACCGTACGGCTTGTCGGCGTCCGCTCTGACGACCACGACGGCGCCAGGCGCGTGACCGGCCACATGAAGGACCTTCGAGCCCAGCAGGGCTCCGGCGAAGCCCCCCAGGCCGCGACTGCCGATCACGAGTTCGGTGGCCTCCCCGGTCTGGTCACGCAGAGTCCTGGCCGGTGACCCTTCGATCAGCTCGGTCGTCACGCGGACGTCCGACCGGCATTCGGTGGCCGCTCTGACCGCCTCGGCGAGCACCTGCTCGCCGGCGCGGATCGCGAGGTCGGCCCAGTCGGGCGGAGGAAACGCGGCGACACCGTACGGCCAGCCCTCCACAACGTGGACGATCCGCAACGGCAGCCCTCTGCGGGCGGCGTCGTCGGCCGCCCATTTCACGGCCGCCGTGGCGGCAGGTGAGCCGTCCGTCGCGGCGATGATCGATTCGACCATGACTGCTCCTCCCACTCCTCCTGCGCTCCCATCTGACCGCAGCGCCGGCTGTTTCCCCTAGAGACGATCGTCCCGACACAGATGGGACCTTTGCCCTTTCCCGGATGCGGCCCTAGGCAGGCAGACGGGCGAAGCCACGCGTGCCGGGGTCGGACAGCCTGTCGCCGCCCGGTGACGCGCCAGCGTGCCAAGCCGTACGGCACACGCAGGGGATCCGCTGCGGTCAGGCCGGCCCGGCCGTGGCGGCTCTCCACCGTGACCGGGTCGCCGTCGCCGACGGCCGTACCGGGCGGAGTCGGCGGGATCGGTGCTGATCCCCTGTCCGGCAGGCCGTCAGCCTTCGACGCGGTAGGGACGCATCATCTCGTTGTCCTCGTGCTCCAGGATGTGGCAGTGCCACACGAACAGGCCGGCCCGGTCGAACATCACCTTGATCCGGGTGATCTCGTTCGGGTAGGCGATCACCGTGTCCTTGTACCCCTTCTCCCATCGCTCCGGAGGTCGGGCAATGCGGGCGAACGGCTGCCGGTCGACGGCCTGGAACAGAACCTCGTGGACATGGATGGGGTGAGCGTCCATGGTGAAGTTGTGGATCTCCCACACCTCGATGGCGCCCACTGCGGGGGTCTCGGTGATCGGATCGGACCACATCCTCGCCGTCCCATGTCCATCGATGGTACCGAGCAGCACCGCTGTCGGTCCGGCGCCGGAGATGACCGCGGAGTTGCGTTCCAGCAAGGCGACCTTGCGCGTCTTCGTCGCCGAGCCGAGGGGGGTGAACGAGGGCAGCGTGAGCTGGTCGGGAGCCACGCTGGAATCTCGTCCCGCCGGCGCCCGCACCACGAACTTCATCACCTGCCCCGTGGTCGCGGGATCAGCCGGCGCGGCCCTGGCATCTCCGCGGAAGACTCCGTCGGGAGCTTCGTTTATCAGGTACAGCTCCGTACCCGCCGGTAGGCGTGCGAAGTCCACGATCACATCCGCCCGCTCGGCCGGGGCGAGCAGAAGCCTGCCGAGTTCCACGGGCTCTGGCAGGAACCCGCCCTCCGAGCCGATCTGCCAGAAAGGCAGGGCCGCGGCCACCGGACGCTTCGCCACAGGGTTGGTCACGATCTTCAGTTCCAGGAACCGGGAGTTGCAGCCGTTGAGGAAGCGGAACCGGAAACGGCGTGGCTCAACCGGCAGAAAAGGCCACGTCCGGCCGTTGACCATCATGGCGGTGCCGAAGAACTCCGGATTCCAGATGGGTGACAGGTCGCTGCCGGGGATGTACGGCCCGGCGAACCGGTCGAAGTCTTCACGGCTGCCCGGATAGTGGAGCGAGCCGTCGGTGGCGAAGGACCGGTCCTGGATGACGATCGGAATCTCGCAGGACCGCCTGTTCACAGGGTCGCCGACCCTGGACGCCGGTCCCGGCAGGACCGGCGATGGAAGGTCGGAGGGACCACCTCGTAGAAGGTAGAACCCGGCCAAGCCCGCGTAGACGTTGAGCCGGGTCATGCCCAGCGTGTGATCGTGGTACCACATCGTGGCTGCCCGCTGGTCGTTGCCGTAGCGGAACACCGCCGATCCGGGACTCCACGGCGCACCGTCCCGGTTTGCGAATCTTGTCGCGAAGGTCGCGTACTGGGAGCCTTCGGTCGCATAGCCGGCAGGTATGTTCCTCGCCTGGGGCAGGTACCACGCCTCCGGGTAGCCGTCACTGTCATCAGAGTTGTGTCCCCCGTGCAGATGGGTGACGATCGGAACCGGCCCGCGATACCGGCCAGGGGTCGAGGTGAACACGGGACGCGAATCCCGGCCCGATGCCCCCCCGGGAGGGTTGGCCCAGTGCAGCGTCGGGTCCACCGGCAGCAGGTGCGGCAGGTAGTTCCCATCCCTGTCGACCAGCTCGTTCACCCATGTCACCCGTACAGGCCGGTCGGCCGTTGCCTCCACGGTGAACGCCGGGGAGCTGAAGGTCCACGGGTGCCGGACCGACCCGTACCCCCAGACCGTGGTGGCCGGGCTGCCCGAAGGCAGGATCTGCTGCCGGAACTGCCGGACCCCGATGACGTACTGATCGGCGGAGTCGTCCGCTGAGGAGACGGACGGCATGACCGGCGGGACGGCCAATGGCGTGACGTATTTGGCGATCGCCGCCGGATCCATCATGCCCTCGGGAATCGCCGCGCCCCCCAGGGCAGGGATCCCCCGGGAGACGAGGAGCACGGTCCCGCCTGCCCCCGCCTTCAGGAACTGCCGCCTCGTGATCACCCCGGCCTCCCTCCCGCGAAGCGGTACCGGTGAGAACGCACCTGGGCTGTGGCCGGCACGTTCGGTCATCGCCCAAGAACAATCAGGATTTATAGCCTCACAAGATGACAAAAGACCTGCCCTCAGTACATACCCATCACGTCTCGCTGCAACAGCCGACATCCCTGGCACGGGGCTGCCGAGTGCCGATCAATCGGTCTTTTGTAGCGTGGCGGTGTGGGCAGAACTCTCCGAGGTGTCAGCTTCTCGGTCGTGAATGACCGAGCTTGCAGCTCCTCGCCGTCGATGGGTTCGACGGTTCAGGCCGCGTCGTCGGCAGCGTGACTCACTGCCCAGTCCGCCACACCGCGCGCGGCGATGTTGCGGGCCGCGTTGACGTCGGCGTGCTCAGCGAAGCCGCACGACGTGCAGATAAATGTCGCCTGGCCAGGCCGGTTCTTCTTGTCCACATGCCCGCACACCGAACACTCTTGCGAGGTGTAGGCCGGATCCACGTGGACGACGGCGACCCCGGCGCGGGCCGCCTTGTAGGCGATGAAGCTTCCCAGCCGGCGAAAGCTCCATGAGTGCAGCGTGACCCGCTGGGGCTTGCGGAGCCGTACCCGCTCACGGATGCCCTGAAGGTCTTCCAGAGCGATGCCGCGTCCGGTGCGTTCTGCCTCGGTCACGATGCGTTTGGCGATGGTGTGGTTGGCGTCGGCGGCGAAGCGCGCCTCGGCGCGGCGGCGCTTCTTGAGCAGCCGCTTGGCGGACTTGGTGGCCTTGGCCTGCAGGCGGCGGCGCAGCTCGCGGTGACGGTGACGGACTGCGTTCAGGCCCTTGCCGCTGTGGTGAGCGCCATCGCTGGTGGTCGCGATGTTGGCGATCCCCAGGTCCACGCCGAGAAATCCGTCCGGGACGGCGACCGGCCGGTCAGGGACCTCGCAGGTGGCGATCAGGAACCACGTGCCGTCCCGGCAGACCAGGTCGGATTCGCCTTTCCGGTACAAGGCGAGCGTGGTGAGCTGTTCGGCGGACCCGGTGAACGCCACATTGCGCAACCTGCCCGCTGTCGTGGCAGATCGATACCGTGCGCGCGTCGATCCGCCACGACAGGCACCGGTCGTCGAACGGCTGCGCGGCATCGGCGCGGAAGGCGATCGGCTTGGAGGTGGCGCGGGCACGGCGCGCGGACCCGTGCCGGCCCAGGTTCCCGGCCCGGACGTTGGCGCGCAGCGTGGTGTAGGCGTCGGCGACCTTTTTGATCACATGCTGGGCGGCCTGCGCCCCCAGCCCGCGTGCCTTCAGCTCGCCGTAGGTGTGCTTGCGCAGCGCATACTCGCGCCGGGCCCCGGTCGTGAATGCGGCCTGCGAGGCGAGGTTCGCGGCGTCGTTGCACGCGTGCAGGGTCGCCTCCAGCGCCGCCGCCTGCTCAGGCGTCGGCAGGAGCTTCACCTGCACCACTAGCCTCATATCGAACACATTATCATTTGGTCGATGTCACCGTGATGGGAACCGAACCCGGATATCCGCCGGGGCCGCAGCGTGGTCTACAGCCTGCATGCGCACTTGGTCTTCACGCCCAAGTATCGGCGCGGGGTGTTTACCGACGAACTGCTGTCACGATGCGAGGAGATCATGACAGAGGTGTGCGACAGTTTCGGAGCACAGCCGCGCGAGTTCAACGGCGAGAACGATCACGTGCATCTGCTGGTGTACTACCCGCCCAAGGTCGCCCTGTCCACCCTGGTCAACTCCCTCAAGGGCGTCTCGGCCCGGCTGCTGCGCAAGGAGTTCCCCAGTCACGTCCGCACGTATCTGCGGGACGGGCACTTCTGGTCCCCGTCCTACTTCGCCGCCTCCTGTGGCGGTGCCCCGCTTTCGATCATCAAGGAGTACATCGAGAACCAGAAACGCCCGGACCAGCGTCCGGGCGGGGAGAGGGAAGCGATTCCTCCCGGGCGTGAACGCCCGGGGTTCCTCGCTAAATAGCGCTGAACTCCAGGCACGTGTCGCCTCTGTCCGGCTAGACGATTGAGTCCAAGGGATCGCCTGCGAAAATAGGGCGAGGGCGTTCAAGATCCGTTTGTGACGACAGAACTGAACACCCTCGCAACCGCACTCTATGTCAAGATCGACGACGCGGTGAAGGCATCGCCGGACCTGCTGCCATGGCGGCCGAAAACGGGGATCGCACCCGCCCTCAGCGACGCCGAACTCGTGACACTGGCGGTGATGTCGGCTCTGCTGGGCTTCACCTCCGAGCGGCGCTGGGTGCGCTATGCCCACACCGAACTGAGGGACATGTTTCCTTACCTGCCCGGGCAGTCCGGGTACGGAAAGCGGCTACGCAAAGCGTCCGGCCTGGTCCTGCACATGATCAGGATGCTGGCCGCCGACACCTCGCTGTGGAGCGACGACGTGTGGCTGGTCGACTCCACGCCGGTGGAGTGCGGCCGATCCCGGGAGACGGCCAAGCGCAGCGATCTGGCCGGGTGGGCGCAGTACGGCTACTGCGCGTCCCACTCGCGGTACTTCTGGGGATTGCGGCTGCACCTGTTGTGCACCCTGGGCGGGCTGCCGATGGCGTTCGCGCTCACCGGCGCCAAGGCCGACGAGCGCGAGACCCTGCTCGGGATGCTGGATTCGGCACCCGAGATGGTGGCCGCCCGTCCCGGTCAGACGATCATCGCGGACAAGAACTACTACGGCCGCGCCTTCGAGCAGGCCCTCACCGAGCGTGACCTGAGGCTGCTGCGCCCAGCCCGCAAGGGTGAGCCCGAGCGGGCCGGAGCACGCTTGTTCAAGCCGTTGCGGCAGACCATCGAGTCGATCAACCAGACCTTCAAGGGCCAGCTCGACCTGGAACGACACGGTGCCCGTACTCCTGCTGGCGTCATCATCCGCGTACTGACACGGATCCTGGCACTGACCGCCGCAATCTGGCACAACGACAAGACTGGACAACCGATCAAGCGATCCCTGATCGCCTACGACCACTAACTGTGACCGAAGCCCTTGGACTCAATCATCTAGGCGAGCGGGACGCTCCACACCAGCCGGGTGCCGCCTTCCGCCGGGGAGCCGATCTCGAAGAAGCCGCCGAGCTGTTCGGCCCGCTCCTGGAGGTTGCGGAGTCCGCTGCGCCCGCCGCCCTCGGGTAACCCCACCCCGTTGTCCCGCACGAGGAGGGTGAGCCGATCGCCGTCGACCTTCACCGACACGTCGGCCTTGGAGGCTCTGGCGTGGCGCACGATGTTGGACAGCGCCTCACGGAGAACGGCCGGCAGGTGTTCGGCGACCTCCGGCGGCACCCTGCTGTCGATCTGGCCCTCCATGGTCAGACCGGGCAGGAAGCCCAGGTGCCCGCGTGCGCCCTCCACCAGGTCGACGAGCTGGGCGCGCAGGCCGCTGTCGCCGTCCTGGTGGGGGATCTGCAGGGCGAAGATGGTCGAACGGATCTGCCGGATGGTGCCGTCCAGCTCGTCGATCGCGTTCTGCAGCCGGGAGGAGGCCTCGGGCTTGTCGACGAGCCGTACGGTGCTCATCAGCGTCAGGGCGATGGCGAACAGCCGCTGGATCACCACGTCGTGCAGGTCCTTGGCGATGCGGTCACGGTCTTCCAGCAGCCCCAGCCGCTCGGCGTCCATCCGGCTCTCGGCCAGCTCCAGGGCGATCGCGGCCTGCCCGGCGAAGGAGTGCAGCATGCCCAGCTCCGCCAGGCTGAACGGGATACGGCCCGAGCGCTTGCCCAGCCACAGCACGCCGCGCACGGTCCCCACCGCGCCGATCGGCACGGCGGCGACGGGTCCGAGCGACGCCCGCCCGGCGATCACGACCGAGATCTCCTCCTCACCCGGATCGGTGACCATGAGCGGCTCACCACTGGTGAAGGCCCGGCCCGCCAGGGAATCGGCGACCGGCGCCTCGACATGGACCGCCCGATCGCCGACCGGCCCGTCAGTGATGATCACTTGGAGCATCCGCCCGGCCTCATCTGGCAGCAGAACCGCCACGATGTCGGCGCCGGCCATCTCCCGCGCCCGCCGCGCTATCAACATGAGCACCTCTCGGGGCTCCGCCCCGGACAGCAGGCTGGTGGTGACCTCCGAAGACGCCTGCAGCCACATCTCGCGCCGCCGGCTCTCCTCATACAGCCGGGCGTTCTCGATGGCCACCCCGGCCGCGGTGGCCAGCGCCGTGACGATCGCCTCGTCCTCCTCGTCGAACTCCCCTCCCCCGCGTTTCTCGGTGAGGTAGAGGTTGCCGAACACCTCGTCGCGCACCCGGATCGGCACGCCCAGGAAGGAGCCCATCGGCGGGTGGCCCGGTGGGAAGCCGTAGGACTCGGGGTGGTCGCAGATGTGCCCCAGCCGGAGCGACTGCGGCTGCTTGATCAGCAGGCCCAGCAGGCCCAGCCCGTGCGGCCAGTGCTCGATCCTGGCGATCTCCTCCTCGGTCAGCCCCACGGGGATGAACTGGGTGAGCGTGTTCTCGTCACCGATCGCGCCCAGGGCACCGTAACTCGCGTCGACCAGGGTGATGGCGGTCTCCACGATCCTGCGCAGCACCGTCTCCAGATCCAGGTCGCTGCCCACGGAGACGACCGCGTTCAGCAGGGCGTGCACCCTGTCCCGGGTGGCCAGCACCGCCTCCAGCCGCACATGCAGCTCCGACAGCAGCTCATCCAGCCGCATGTGCGGAATCAGCGCGCCCGGCTCGATCTCCCCCATGTACCAAAGTCTCGCACCTGAGCGGATGGGCGCATCCGACAGGTCTTTCCGGGCCCGGACGGCTCGCCTCGGATGAGCGCCGCCTTCGGCTGAGGTGTGCCGCGCCGGCCGGATGACCTGCATAGCCGAGATGTCCGATTTCTGGAGGGGCAGCGGTGACTGTTGTGGTTTCTGTTTAAATGTCTGGCAATCATGGCGGCTCGGGCTCTTGGCCCGGGTGGCCGTGGTGGAGCCCGGCCGGCGAATGGAGGCACGACGGATGGTGGCGGACGGCGCCAAGGCCGCGGGGCGGGTGGTCTCACCGGTTCTGGTGGGGCGAGAGGAACAGTTGCGGCGTCTGGTGGCCGCGGTGAGCCGTCCGCCCGCCGTGGTGGTGGTGGAGGGCGAGGCGGGCATCGGTAAGACCCGCCTGGTGACGGAGATGGCCGCGCACGCCGATGTGGCGGGACGACTGCTGATCAGCGGAGCGTGCCGGCGGATCCGGGAGCCGTTTCCGCTGGGGCCGATCGTGGAGGCGCTGCGCGGGACGAGCGAGCTGCTGGTGGCGGCCACTGAGCTGTCGCCGGTCGCGGGTGCGTTGCGGGGGTTGCTGCCGGAGCTGGCGCAGGTGCTGCCGCCGGCGTTGGAGCCGCTGGATGATCGGGCGGCCGAACGGCATCGGCTGTTCCGCGGTCTGGCCGAGGTGCTGGGGGTGCTGGGTCCGGCGGTGCTGGTGGTGGAGGACCTGCACTGGGCGGATGAGCAGACGGTGGAGTTTCTGGCCTATTTCCTGGCGGTGCTGCCGGACCGGGTGTCGGTGGTGCTGACGTATCGGGGGGAGGAGGCCGGGACCGGGATCCGGGAGATGACAGGGCGGCCGGCGGACTCCGTCTTTCACGATCATGTCGTGCTGGCGGGGCTGGACGCCGAGCAGACCCGCACGCTGGCGGCGGCGATCCTGGAGGAGGAGGGCGTCACCCCTGAGTTCGGGGCGCATCTGTATGAGCTGTCATCGGGGTTACCGCTGGCGGTTCAGGAGTTGCTGGCGCTGTTGCGAGCGCGGGGGGCGTTGATCCGGCTACGGAGCGGACGGTGGGCGCGCAAGGCGCTGGAGGAGCTGGACGTGCCGCCGGGGGTGCGCGATTCGGTGCGGGAGCGGGTAGGCCGGTTGCCGATGGCGGCGCGGGAGGTGGCTGAGGCGGCGGCGGTGTTGCAGGTGCCGGTGACGGTATCGACGCTGACCGGGGTGGCCGGGCTGTCTCGGGCCGAGGCGGTGGCGGGGCTGGATGTACTGCTGGTGTCCGGGCTGCTGGCCGAGCGGGACGGGATGGTGGTTTTCCGGCACGTGCTGGCCGCGCAGGCGGTGTACGGGGGGATCCCGCTGGGGCGGCGGCAGGATCTGCATGCGCGGGCGGCAACCGCGGTGCGTTCGGTGGAGCCGGTGCCGCTGGGGCAGCGGGCGCATCATCTGCGCCAGGCCGGCCTGTTGCAGGAGTGGGTGGGCGTCGCCGAGCAGGCTGTCGAGCAGGCGTCGATGCTCGGTGACGATGCCGAGGCGGTGCGGATCCTGGAGGATGTGCTGCGCAACGCGCCGCTGGAGCCCGAACGCCGGGGACACCTGGCGGCGCGGCTGGGCTGGGCGGCCTGTCAGGTGCTGCGCCCCCCGAAGGTGATCGACCTCCTCTCGGAGGCGCTGGAGTCGGAGCAGCCCGGCCCGTTGCGCGGGCAGCTGCACTTCCTGGTCGGCCTGCTGCAGGAGAGGCTCGGTGATGATCCCAGTGTGCAGCGCCGCGCCTTCGCGGCGGCCGTCGACGACCTGGGCGACCGGCCTGACCTGGCGGCGTGGGTGATGACCGGGCTGGGCAGGCCGATCGATCCCGCCGTGCCGCCGGCCGAGCACGCCTACTGGTTGAACCGCGCGCTGGAGACCGTGCCCGCCATCGGTGATCCGGTCGAGGAGGTCTTCGTGCTCGGCAAGATCGCGATGTCACTGAGCGGGATCGGCGATCCGCGCTGGGCCGCCCTGACCGAGGACGTCCACCGGCGGACCGCTGGCAGGCCGCGGCATCGCCAGGAGGTCAACGCCTACCGGTCCATCGCGGAGAACGCTTGCTGCGCCGGGCATTTCCAGACTGCGGACCAGTTGCTGAGCGCCGCGACGCGGGGCGCGGCCGAGGATGACTCATCCGGCGAACCACTGGCCAGGTGCCGGCTGGTCGGGCTGCTCCTGGCCTATGGCCGGGGCCGGTGGGCCGGGCTGGATCAGGAGGTCGCGGCGCTGCTGGAGGAGTACGGCGGGCGGCCGTCCGATCGGATCACCGCCGAGACGGTCGCGGCCTGCCTGGCGCTGGCCCGCGGCGATCTGGACACTGCCCGGCGCGACCTGCCCGACGTCGTCCAGCGCACCATGGCGCTGGGCGGATACGAGCTGCTTCCGCTGTCGGTGACCGGGTTTTTGCGACTGTCCGCCGCGCAGGGCCAGGCGGAGGCGGCGCTCAGGGCGACCAGTGCGGCGGTCGCGGTGTGGGAGATCAAGGGGCTGTGGCCGTTGGCGGTGCGGGCGGTGCCCGCGCTGGTCGAGGTGATGGCCGGGGCCGGCCGGCAGGCCGAGGCCGCCGACCTGATCGGCCGGGTGTCGACGGCACTGGACGGGCTGGATGCTCCGCTGGCCGCGGCCGCGCTACCGCACGCGCGTGGCTACCTGGCCGCCGACCTCGGGGACGGCGCGGCGCATTTCCTGGCGGCCGCGTCCGTCTACGACCGGCTGGGTGCCCCGTACGAGGCGGCCCAGGCCCGTGAGCGGGCGGCCGGATGCCTTTTCGCCGCCGGGGACGAGGACGGCGGGGAACCGCTGCGCGCGGCGCACGCGGCGTTCCAGGAGCTGGGAGCTCGGTGGGATCTGGATCGCGCCGCGCAGACGGCACGCCGGCACGGTGTGACGGTGAAGGGACGGCACCCCAGCGGCCCGCATGGCTACGGCCCCGCCCTCTCCCCCCGGGAGCGGGAAGTCGCCGAACTGGCCACCGCCGGGCTGACCAACCGGGAGATCGGCAAGGAGCTGTTCCTGTCACCCAAAACGGTGGAGAAGCATCTCAGCGCCGTGCTGCGCAAGCTGGGGGTCCGCTCTCGCGCCGCCTTGGGGACGCATCTGGGCCCGAACCGCCACGCGCCATAAAGCGAGGGCGGGCCCCGTACGGCATGCCCCCCATGGGACCCCGCTCAACCGCCGTCCCCCGAATGGGGGATGTCCCCCATAGTCCCGCTGGACCGGGCAGGCGACGCTAACGACATGTCCGAAACCGACTCAACGGGTGGCCACCACCCGGCAGACGACACCGCCTCAGACGGCACCGGCCAGAAAGGACCGGCGTTCCCCACCCCCACGCCGGATGAGGCGGCCATCGAACCCCCCGACGACACCCCTGAGGGGTTCGAGCCGGTCTGACGCCCTTCTCACCCTCCGTTCCCCCACCCGAAAGGGCAGTTCCGCATGTCTGCGCACAGATCCCATGACCGGCCGCCGCCGGACGGCCTCGGCACCCCACACGTCCGCACCAGTGCGAGAAGAAAGGTGATGCGCAGGGGGTCGCTCCTGGCGGCCTCGATCATGGTGCTGGGCACTCTGGTGGCGCCGGGCTCGCCGGCCGCCCTCGCCCAGGAGCAGGAGCCCGCACCCGCCGCCCCGACGACGGGGCCGGTCACCGGACCAATCGCGCTGGCCGGGCTGGGCGCGGGCACGCACACGATCACCCTGGTCACCGGGGACACCGTCCGCCTGAACGAGGCCGGCGGCGGCAAGTACGCCGTGAACCCCGAGCCGACCGCCCGCCCCGACGGGACCCGGGCGCAGTTGTCCACGACGGCCACCCCGGACGGGGTGTACGTCACCCCCAGCGACGCCATGCCGGCGATCCAGGCCGGGCTCCTGGACCGGGAGCTGTTCAACGTCAAATACCTGGCCGAGAACGGCTACACCGACGACAAGACCAAGCAGCTGCCGGTCATCGTGCAGTACCCGCGGCAGCAGTCCGACGCGGCCATCGCCTCGGCCGCGAAGGCCATCCCGGCCAGCAAGCCGACTCACGCGCTGGAGAGCATCAACGCCTCCGCGGTGAACGTCACCAAGGCCGAGGCGGGCACGTTCTGGTCCGCGGTGCGGGCCGTACCCGAGAAGACCGGCGCCGACGGCACCGCCGGGCTGGCCAACACGCCCGGCACGCTGCGCGGCGGCATCGCCAAGGTGTGGCTGGACCGCAAGGTCAAGGCCGACCTGGACGTGAGCGTCCCGATGATCGGCGCGCCGCAGGCCTGGGCCGGTGGCCACGACGGCGCCGGGGTGAAGGTCGCCATCCTGGACACGGGTATCGACGCCGATCACCCCGACCTGGCCGGCAAGGTCACCGACAGCAAGTCCTTCATCCCCGGCGAGGAGGTCAAGGACGGGCACGGCCACGGTACCCACGTGGCCTCCACCATCGCCGGGTCCGGGGCCGCCGCGGACGGCAAGTACAAGGGCGTCGCACCCGGCGCCCAGCTGATCATCGGCAAGGTGCTGAGCAACGCGGGCACCGGAACGGACTCCGCCGCCATCGAGGGCATGGAGTGGGCCGCGGCCAGCGGCGCCAAGGTGATCAGCATGAGCCTCGGCAGCGGACCCACCGACGGATCCGACCCGGCGAGTCAGGCGGTCAACGCGCTGAGCGCCTCCACCGGCACCCTGTTCGTGATCGCCGCCGGTAACCTCGGCGCCTCCGGGGCCGAGACGGTCGCCTCTCCCGGCACCGCCGACGCGGCACTGACCGTGGCCGCGGTGGACAAGGACGACAAGTGGGCCACCTTCTCCGGCCAGGGGCCGCGCTTCGGTGACGGCGCGCTCAAGCCCGACATCGCCGCCCCCGGCGTGGCCATCGTCGCCGCGCGCGCCGCAGGCACCTCGATGGGCACTCCCGCCAACGAGCACTACACCGCCGCCGCGGGCACCTCGATGGCCACCCCGCATGTCGCCGGAGCCGCGGCGATCATGGCCCAGCAGCATCCGGACTGGAAGGGGCCGCAGATCAAGGCCGCCTTGATGTCCACGGCCAAGGACGACGACCTGACCGTGTACAAGCAGGGCGCGGGCCGGGTCGACCTGGCCAGGGCGCACGCCCAGCAGGTCTTCGCCACCACCGCCGGGCTCGACTTCGCCACGATCGAGGACGACAGCCGGCCCATCACCCGGGACCTGACCTACACCAACCTCGGCGGCCATCCGGTCACCCTGACCCTCACCGCGGCCCTGCGCACGTCCGACGGCACCGCGGTGGAGGGCGCGCTCAGCCTGACCGGCTCCACGCTCACCGTGCCGGCCTCCGGCACCGCGACCACCACCGTCACCCTCACCCCCAAGGGCCTGGCCCTGGACAACTACACCGGCGCCGTGACCGCGGTCGCCGACGCCGTACAGCTGCGGACTCCCGTGGGCGCGGTGCGCGCCGCCCCCAAGGCCACGCTCACCATCCACACCCTGGGCCGGGACGGCAAGCCCCACAGCCCCTGGGCCCAGGACACCATCGACGTGTCCGGCGACAGGGGCCTCATCACCACGACTCTCCTGACCGAGGAGGGGACCACGGTCACCCGCGTCCCGCAGGGCACCGTCAGCGTGACGCAGATCCTGGACTGGACCGACGAGGACGACCGGTACAACCTGGCGTACCTGATCAATCCCGAGATCACGATCACCGGGGACACCGAGATCACCCTCGATGCCCGGCAGGCCTCCCAGGTCCGATTCACCACCCCGAAACCGGCCGAACCGCTGAACAACGACGTCGTCTTCGCCTTCCAGCGGACCGTGTCCAACGGCGGCTCCTACATGGGCGCCGTATCGGTGAACTCGCCGGTCGGCTCGTGGGCGCGGTTGTGGGCCACAGCCACGCAACGGGTCACCAAGGGCAGGTTCCGCTTTCACACCCGGTTCACCCTCGGCCAGGCCGAGGTCGCCATGAGCGTCCGCAAGCCGGGCAGGCTCACCCTGCACCCGGCCGCCCCGATGCACGGCTTCGACGTCTACGGGGAGCACCGGCAGGAGGCCACCTTCCCCGACTTCCGGCCGTTCACCGGGACGCGCGACCTGGAGGTCGTCGACGTCGGCGAGGGCAGGGCTGAGGACATCGCCGGCCGCGACCTGCGCGGCAAGCTCGTCCTCATGGAGGTGCCGAAGGCGCCGGGGATCTTCGGCCCGGCGTGCGGCGTCCAGATCGAGCGGATCGGCCCGATCCGCGACGCCGGTGCGGCCGCCATCGCGCACTTCCCGATGGCCGGCACCGGCTGCCCGATCCCGCTCGCCATCTCCCAGAAGCCGTTCACCGGCGAGCCCAAGCCCGTCGGCATCCCCAACGTGTCCCTGCCCGCCAAGGACGCGCTCGGACTGCGCAAGCAGATCGCCGGAGCGCGGCCGGTCACCATCCGGGTGACGGGCACCGAGGAATCTCCCTACACCTACACCTTCGCCCCGTACGAGGAAGGCCGCGTGCCGCGCTCACTGCACTACACCTTCACCGACCGCGACCTGGCCCAGATCGACATGGACATCCACACCGTCGCACCCGAGCGGTACGGCGACTGGCGATACGCGTGGAAGGTCGACGACGTCCTCCCGCTGGCGTCGCAGCCCTCGCTCTGGGGCGTCCCCAGGCTGACCGCGCAGCAGAGGCGTGACTGGGTCGGGCCGCTCGACCCCGAGGTCGTCAGCTCGCACGGCATGTGGGAGATGCCCAACCCGCAGGGGGTGGAGAGCATTCGGCCGCAGTGGGCCCTGGAGGTGTTCGACAAGCCCGTCCGTCTCAAGCAGTCGTGGCTGACCACCCCGTTCACGCCCGGTGCCGCGACCGGCTCGGACAAGCTCTACAAGCTCGCCAAGCCCGGTGCGAGCCTGGGCTGGAGCTTCCGATGCATGATCTGCGTGCAGGGGAACACCCTCTGGGCGGAGTTCGAGCTCAGCAACGGCGCGCCGGGCAGCCGCCAGTACAACGCCGACTACTGGAAGGGGCCCTTCGAGCCGGGCTTCGACGTCCGCCTCTACCGGGACGGCAAGGAGATCCCGCGCGCCCCGGTCCTCGGATCCGACATCTTCCCGCACTTCAAACTGCCGGAAGGCGCCGGGACCTACCGGCTGACCGCCAAGAACGCCGGGCACGACACCGAGTGGACCTTCCGCACCCCCGTGGCGACGGAACAGCTGCCCGGATCCGTCTGCTCCCTGGAGGCGCTGTACGGCACGGCCGACCGCTGCAAGCCCGCACCGGTGGTCTTCGTCAGCTACGACCTGGGTGACACCCTGGCCACCGACAACACCGTCCCCGCCGGCCGCAGCCACACCTTCACCGTCTCCCCCTATCACTCCCCGTCGCCCACCGAGATGCCCGACATCGCCGGGCTGAAGCTGTGGGCCAGCACCGACGACGGCGTCACCTACACCCCCGTCTCCGTCAAGCCCAACAAGGACGGCAGCTACACCGCCACGACCCGCTACCCCGCCTTCGATGCCACCAAGGGCGCCGTGACCCTCAAGGTCGAGGCCTGGGACAAGGCGGGCAACACCATCAAGCAGACCACCAGCCGCGCCTTCGACCTGCGCGACAAGACCACAAGCGGCCACACCATCCAATAACCACATAATCCATATAAAAAGCCGCCGGGTGGCGGGGATCTCTCCCCGCCACCCGGCGATTCCGCATCCCCACCCGACTCCCCGCCGGCACACCCGCGTCATCGCCCTCAGCCACCGGAACCGACCGCCTCCGTATCGGGCGGTGATCTTCCAGGTCCCTGATCCATCCAGGTCACGCCCCCTCGCGCCGCTGGTCGAAAGACCTCGGTATTGAGGACCTCCGGCCGCTGCCTCACCGGTCCCGGGGGCAGTGAGATGGAGGTGCGGGGAACCCGGCAGGGAGCAGGCGGGGCAGGCCGTCGTCGGCGGGCCTGGAGAAGCGGGTCCGGCGACGCGCGGGCCCGGCCGGCCCGGGCCGCGTGTACGCCAAGGAGGTTCAGTGATGCGCGTGAAGGTCAAGGACGTCATGACCACAGAGGTGGCATCGGTCAACGGCAGCACGCCGTTCAAGGACATCGCCGAGGTGCTCATCGCCCACGGCGTGAGCGCGGTCCCCGTCGTGGACGGCGAGGGGCACGTCATCGGGGTCGTCTCCGAAGCCGACCTGCTGCACAAGGAGGAGTTTCGGGAGCGGTACTACCGCGAGGGATACCAGCCGCCGCTACGTGCCCGGTTACGCCACCGCCTGAGCTCCAAGGGCGGCGACGGCAGGGACAAGGCCCGCGGTGACACCGCCGCGGAGCTGATGACCGCCCCCGCGGTCACGATCCAGCCGCACGCCTCGATCGTGACCGCGATGCGGCTCATGGAGGAACACGGGGTCAAGAGACTGGTCGTCGTGGACGGCGAAGAGGTTCTCCAAGGCATCGTCAGCCGTACCGACCTGCTGAAAGTCTTCGTCCGCAGCGATGCCGACATCGCCGACGAGGTGCGTGAGGAGATCCTTGAGCGCTCCCTGTGGGCGCTTCCCAACGAGGCCGCCGTCACGGTCTCGGGCGGGATCGTCACGCTGACCGGTCGCATGCAACGGCGGGGTGACACCCAGCTCGCGGCACGGCTGGCCCGCCGGGTGAACGGGGTCGTCGACGTGGTGGACGAGCTGGAGTGGAACGTGGACGAATCCTCCGCCTGGAGAGGGCGGTAGGGCCGATGTCCGGACGTGTCCCCCGCCGCCGTGGAGACCCTCAGATGCGAGACGCCGAGGTCTCCGCCAGATCGTCGTGGTCGTAGAGGGCGTCGACCTCCAGGGCCACGACCCCTTCGACCTGGCGTCCGGCCTCGACGAGCTGGGCGATCTGCGAGCGGTTGGCCAGCCTTCCCCCGACATGGACCACACCGGCGTCCACCGTGACCGTGAGTGTCCGCGCGTCCAGGCGCAGGCGCGCGATGGCCGCCGCCACGTCCGCCAGAATGTCGGGCGCCCGCCTGGTGAGGATCTTCAAAAGGTCCACCTGGTGCAGGGTGCCGGCGATCTTACCGCTGGTGGCGTCGACCACGGGGAGCTGCATGATCCGGTTCGCGTGCATCAGACGGGCCGCCTCCGGCACCGAGGTCTGGCGGGTGACCGTCAGCGCCGGGCTGGTCATGACCTCCCCTGCGGTCATCCCGGCCGCTCCGTCGTGCTCCTGCCGCTCCCCGCGGCCGTCCACGGTGCTTCCACAGGGTGAGTCGCCGATCTCCTTCAACAGCAGGTCGTCCTCCGACACCACCCCGATCGGCCGCCCGTCGGTGTCGATCACGGCAACGGCCCCAACCTTGAAGCGACGCATGGTCTCCGCCAGTTCGGCGAACGTCGCCTCACGGTGAACGGCGATGGCCACCGCACCCATGACGTCGTTGACCTGCAGTGTCATTGTCCTCCCCGGCTTTCTCCCACACGGTTGTTCTGGTCGGTCCTCCTCCCATGGTCCGCGGGAGAGACCCTGAGATGGCAGGGCGGAAGGTCCCGGGGGCATGGGACCTTCCGCCTCAAGGGCCTCTCGGGACGGCCACCCAGGCAGACGCGGCCGGGGCGGATCCTCGGCCACGAGGCGGTGGGCACCGTGGTCGACATGGGCGGCGCCGTCGGCACGCTCCGTCCCGACCCTGCTCACCGTGGTCGAGGCGGGGCAGCTCGACGCCGGCCACCTGATCACCCACCGCTTCGCCCTCGACGACGTCACGCAGGCCTACGGGGTGTTCGCCGATCCCGTGCGCGGCGGTGCGCTCAAGGCCGTCCTGACACGGACCTGACCGCGGGGCCGTCCGGACCGGAACGGGGTATGCCGCCGGAGCGCATGGAGGGCAGGACATCCGGAAAGGAAACGGTTATGGTCGAGCGTCAGCGAGTCGTCGTCATCGGAGGAGGGTTCGCGGGATTCACCGCGGCCCGGAGCCTGTCGAAGCTGGCCAGGGGCGCCGTCGAGATCGTCCTGGTCAACCCGACCGACTACTTCCTCTACCTGCCGTTGCTACCGGAGGTGGCGGCCGGAATCCTCGACCCGCGGAAGGTCGCCATACCGCTGTCGGGTCACAACCGCGGCATCCGGCACCTGCTCGCCACGGTGGAGTCCGTCGACGTCGGGGCACGGCGGATCGTATGTGTCACCCCCGAGGGCGAGCGCCGCGACCTCGGTTACGACCGGCTGGTGATCGCGGTGGGCAGCGTCAACAAGCTGCTTCCCATCCCGGGGGTGGCCGAGCACGCGCACGGTTTCCGCAGCCTCGCCGAGGCCCTCTACCTCCGTGACCACCTCATCCGCCAGATCGAGCTCGCCGAGGGCACGAACGATCCGCAGGAGCGGAAGGCGCGCTGCACCTTCGTGGTGGTGGGCGCCGGCTACACCGGGACCGAGGTGGCGGCCCAGGGCCAGTTGCTCACCCAGGACACCGTACGGCGGCGCGGCGGCCTGCACGGCCGGCCCGTCCGCTGGATTCTCGCCGACATCGCCCCGCGCATCCTTCCCGAGCTGGACCAGCACCTGTCCGACGTCGCGCACCGGACGTTGGCCGAGCGGGGGGTGGAGATCCGCACCGGTACGAGCGTGACCGAGGCAACCTCGGAAGGGGTCACGCTCTCCGACGGCGAGACCGTGCCGACGCGCTCCCTGATCTGGTGCGTCGGCGTCCGGCCCGACCCGCTCGTGGAGTCGCTGGGACTGCCGACCGAGAAGGGACGGCTCCTCGTCGACGAGTATCTGAGCGTGCCCGGCCATCGGGAGATCTTCGCCTGCGGCGACGCCGCCGCGGTGCCCGACCTCACCCGGCCGGGCCACTACACCGCCATGACCGCCCAGCACGCCACCCGCCAGGGCAAGCAGGTCGCCCGCAACATCGCCGCCTCCTACGGTCACGGCGAGCGGCGCCCCTACCGGCACAACGACCTGGGATTCGTCGTCGACCTGGGCGGCGTGAAAGCCGCCGCCAACCCGCTGGGCATCCCGCTGTCCGGAGTGGCGGCGAAGGCGGTCACGCGTGGCTACCATCTGCTGGCGGTTCCCGGCGGCCGGACGCGCATCGCCGGAAACTGGCTCCTGGACGCCCTGCTGCCCCGCCAGACGGTCCAGCTCGATCTGGTCCACGGCTCCGAGGTGCCGCTCGAGGTCCAGGAGGAGGTTCCCGAGGGCAGTCCGTCGCGCTGACCCTCCCCGCGGAACACCGCTTCAGCGGGTGCGCACGGCCCGCCACCGCTCAGGCGGGGTGCCCTTCGGGCAGGGGAACACCGGCCGGCACCGCGCGACGGTCGAGCAGGCCGGAGATCAGCGCGAGCAGAAGCGCCCCGGCCGCCATCAGGGCACCCACCCAGTTGGGGGCCGTGTAGCCCAGACCGGCGGTGATGACCAGGCCGCCGAGCCACGCGGCCAGGGCGTTGCCGAGATTGAAGGCGCCGATGTTGACGGCGGAGGCCAGGGTCGGCGCCGTCGCCGCGTTGTCGAGGACCCGCTTCTGCAGGGGTGGGACCGTCGCGAAGCCGAACACGCCGAGCAGGAAGATCGTGATCATGGCGGGCACCTGGGCACGGGAGGTGAGGGTGAAGGCGGCCAGCACCAGGGCGAGGCCTCCCAGGAGCATGTAGAGGCTGGGCATCAGCGCGCGGTCGGCGAGGCGCCCGCCGAGCAGGTTGCCGATCACCAGGCCGACGCCGAACAGCACCAGCAGCCAGCTGACCGCGCCGCCGGAGAAGCCCGCCACCTCGGTCATCATGGGCGCGATGTAGGTGAATGAGGCGAAGACGCCGCCGAAGCCGAGCACGGTCATCGCGATGGCGAGCCATACCTGCGCGCTGCGGAACACCACCAGTTCGGCGCCGACGTGGGTGGCGGCGGGACGAGGCCGGCTGGGGACCAGCGCCACGATGCCGGCCAGGCCGACGATCCCGAGTGCGGCCACAGCCAGGAACGTGGAGCGCCAGCCGAGGCTCTGCCCGATGAAGGTCCCCATCGGCACGCCGAGCACGTTGGCGAGGGTGAGCCCGGTGAACATGAACGCGATCGCGCTGGCCCGCCTGCCGGGCGCGACGAGGTCGGCGGCGAGGATCGAACCGACCCCGAAGAAAGCTCCATGGGTGAGGGAGGCCACGATGCGGCCGGCCATCATCACGCCGTAGGCGGGGGCCAGCGCGGAGAGCAGGTTACCCGCGATGAAGATCACCATCAGGGCGAGGAGCAGGTGTTTGCGGCGCATGCGCGCTCCGAGGATGGTCATCGGTGCCGCACCGGCCGCGACGCCGAGCGCGTAGCCGGAGATCAGGTAGCCGGCCACGGGGATGGAGACGCCGAACTCGGCGGCCACCTCGGGCAGCAGGCCGGCGATCACGAATTCCGTGGTGCCGATGGCGAACGCGCCGACGGCCAGCGCGAGCAGAGCGAGAGGCATGAGTCTTCCCATGTCGAACGACAAGTACAGGCGTCGACAATAGTTGCACACGCCCTATATCCGCAAACGCCTGCAGTGGTCATCGTCAAACGGATTGGGAGAGCGCCCCAGATGGAGGCGGGAACGATTTAAGCATTCACTCCTTATTCAGGATAAATAAGTGCTAATTTAGGACCTTCTTGGCCGCGGAACGGACCCGAGGGCCTCACCGCGTCGCGGCCACCGCGAGGCGTTCGATGGGGTGAGCACTCCGGACGGAAGGTTGATCATGGCTACATACGTGTTGATCCACGGCGCCGGCTCCAACGCGTGGTACTGGCACCTGGTGGCCCCCCTGCTCCGCGCGCGCGGCCACGACGTGGTGGCCCCCGATCTGCCGTGCGACGACGACTCGGCCGGGTTGGCCGAGTACGCCGACGTGGTGGTGGACGCCGTCGGCGGCCGCACCGACCTCGTCGTGGTGGCACAGTCGATGGCGGGGTTCACCGCCCCACTGGTATGCGACCGGCTGCGGGTGGATCTGCTGGTGATGCTGGCCGCGATGGTGCCGTCGCCGGGCGAGTCTCCGGGCGACTGGTGGGCCAACACCGGCCACGAGCAGGCGAGGCGCGAGCTCGACGCGCGTGAGGGCCGCCCGAGTGGAGGAGACTTCGACATCGCGGTCACCTTCCTGCACGACGTCCCGCCGGACGTGGCAGCCGGGGCGATGAGCAGGGGACGCAACCAGTCGGGCACCCCCTTCGAGAAGCCGTGGCCGCTGCACGCCTGGCCCGACGTGCCGACCGAGTTCCTGCTCTGCCGCGACGACCGTTTATTCCCGGCCGAGTTCATGCGTCGCCTCGCACACGACCGTCTGGGCATCGTCGCCGACGAGATGGACGGCGGCCACCTGGTCGCGCTGAGCCGCCCGGAGGAGCTGGCCGACCGTCTGGAGGCCTACCGGCGCAAGGACCGATCCCCGCGGAGCCGTCCGGCCGTCTGAACGGCGCTCCAGGGCACCGGCCGAAAGTCCCACGCATTGGGGACTTCCGCCCTCTGCCCCGCACCCCCTTCCCGTAGTGGGATGCAGGTAGGAGAGGTCCCGGCAGGACAGGACAGACCGGGGCGCGGCGGCACCCGTGGGACGCGGGACGCCGTCTCCTTATGCAGCGACCCGTTGGGAGACTTCATGACCGGACGCATGACGGCCCCCGGTGACCTGGGCCGCCGGGTGGCCTGGCGCCGCGAGGCCATGGGCCTGAGCCGTGAACAGCTGGCCGGCCGCGCCAGGATCGACGCCGGATACCTCGGTTATCTGGAGGAGAGCGCCGCGTCACCGGCAGCCGAGACCGTACACCGCCTGGCCGTGGCCCTGGAGACCAGCACCGAGGAGCTCCTCGGCCAGACCGCCGATCTTCCCCCCGGGCGCGGAGGGGCGGCGCCCCACGCCGGGCTGGAGAGGCTGGACCCGCAGGAGTGCCTGCGGCTCATCTCCCCCGGCGGCGTCGGCCGGATCGCCTTCGACGACCTCGGCGGACCGGTGATCCTGCCGGTCAACTACGCCCTTCACGACGGCTCGGTGGTCTTCCGCACCGCCTTCGGCGGCCCGCTCGACGACACCCTGCGCACCGGCCTGCAGGGCGTGGAGCTCAAGGTCGCCTTCGAGGTCGACCGGATCGACGACGCCCGCCGCGAGGGCTGGAGCGTGCTGCTGCGGGGTGGCATCCACCACGCCTCCTCCGAGGCCGAACGCGCCACGGCCGGCGCCTCGGGGGTCGAACCGTGGGCGGGCGGAGAGCGTGGGCTGTACGTCAGGATCGCCCCCACCGAGATCACCGGTCGCCGCATCCGGCATGCCGGATGATCCCCGCCGAGATGGACGCCTGGGTGGTGGCACGCCCCGGGCCGATCGCCTCGCATCCGCTGGAGCGCGTCCGGATCCCGGTCCCCGAGCCGGGGCCGGGCGAGGTCCTCGTCGAGGTCGAGGTGTGCGCCGTCTGCCGTACCGACCTCCATCTGACCGAGGGAGACCTGCCCCCGCGACGTCCCCGGACCGTGCCCGGCCACGAAGTGGTGGGGCGGGTGGCGGCCCGTGGCCCGGACGCGGTACGGCTCACGCCCGGCACGCGCGTCGGCGCGGCGTGGCTCCGCTCGACCTGCGGCCGCTGCCGCTACTGCCGCCGGGGGGCGGAGAACCTCTGCCCGTCCTCCACCTACACCGGCTGGGACGCCGACGGCGGCTATGCCGGATATCTCACCGTCCCCGAGGACTACCTCTACCCGCTCCCGGAGGACGTGCCGGCCGAGAAGCTGGCCCCGCTGCTGTGCGCCGGGATCATCGGGTACCGCGCCCTGCTCCGCTGCGACCTGCCTTCCGGCGGACGCCTGGGCATCTACGGCTTCGGCGCCTCGGCCCATCTGACCGCACAGGTCGCCATCGCCCAGGGGGCGGTCGTGCACGTCCTGACCCGCTCGGCCACGGCCCGCGAGCTGGCCACGTCGCTGGGGGCGGCCTCCGTCGGCGGCGCGGCCGAGGCTCCTCCCGAGCCGCTGGACGCCGCGATCCTGTTCGCACCGGTCGGTGAGCTGGTGCCCACCGCGCTGGCCACCCTGGACCGGGGCGGCACCCTGGCCGTGGCCGGCATCCACCTCAGCGACATCCCTCCGCTCAACTACCAGCGCCACCTGTTCCAGGAGCGGACGCTGCGCAGCGTCACGGCCAACACCCGCGCCGACGGCCAGGCCTACCTGGAACTCGCCCAGGCCCATCCCCCGAAGGTCACGACCGTGCCCTACCCCTTCGACTCGGCCGATCGGGCGCTCGCCGACCTGGCCGGCGATCGGGTCGAAGGCGCCGCCGTACTGATGCCCGGCCGGTCATGAGGCGTCACGCCCCGAAGGCCGCTCTGCGGCGTCCGGATCTAGGTCTGCCTCGGCCGGCGCCATCGCTGGTCGGCCAGGGCCCACGCCCGCTCCCATTCGGCGTCGCGGTGGCGGTTCAACAGCCCCCGCGCACCGGCGAGGCAGAGCAGCAGAACCGCCCCGGCCCCGCCCACGACCGTGATCACGGCGACCGTGGTGTCGGTGACCGTCTTGACGTGGGTCTGCGGGGGCGTCGTGGGCTTTCCGGCGCCGTCGATCCAGATCTGGGTGTGGGAACCGGCCGGCATGCTGGGCGGGAGCACCACCTGCCCTGTCCGTGAACCGCCCTGCGGGGTGGTCCACCGCACCGTCCGCGGCCGCCACCCTGTGCCGCGCACCGGATCCACGACCTGGGCGAGAACAGGCTGCCTGTGCCCGGGGGCGGTGATCTCGGCCCGCAGACCGCCGGCGTAGACCTGCCGGCCGAGTGCGGCCGCCGGCCACAGGAAGGCAATGAAGATCACCAAGATCGCCAGGACGATCATCGTGTCGAGCCGGTCGGAGCGCCTGCGCAACGGATTGCCGTCAAAGCGGTGAAGATACAGGCAGCGCATCGCCCATCGGGTAAGGGAACGCATCAGGCCACCTCCTGCCGCTGGTGTACACACTTTTCACGGTCCGGTCCGCGACCCGGCGTGGCCAGGGTCTTTGGACGTGGCCCCCAGGGACCTTCGGCCTCACCACGTGCCGGTCCGTACCTCTGCGTTCCTTCCCCGGCCCACCTCCGTGACACCGTACGGCGGGGCGGGCGTGTGCCCGGCGGTCCGCCGGATGCTGATCGCCCTCGATGAGAGGACCTTCGCCCCTGCCCTGTGGGGCGGCGTTCGTCCAGCCTTGGCAGTATGAAAGCAGACTCGGCCGGTCTGGAGGTGCTCTCACGGCGGGAGTGCATCGATCTGCTGGCCTCGACGCCGATCGGGCGGATCGTGTTCACCGACCGTGCCCTTCCCGCGGTGCAGCCGGTCACCTTCTGCCTTGACGGGGAGGACATCGTCATCCGGACGACCGTGAAGTCCAGGCTCGCCTCCGCCACCCGGCATGCCGTGGTGGCGTTCGAGGCCGACGACTTCGATCCGTGGACGCACACCGGCTGGTCGGTCACCGCCGTGGGTCACGCACGGGCGGTCTCCGATCTCGCGGAGATCGTCCGGTTGTCGGCTCTGCCCCTGACGGCCTGGGCACCACAGGGGCCCGATCACTTCATCACGGTGCGGGCCGAGCAGATCTCCGGCCGCCGCATCCGGAGGTAGGACGTCTTCCGCGGAACTCGTGGCGGTGTCGGCGGTGACGAGCGCCGGGTGGGCGCCGGCGGTGAGCATCTTGCCTCGGTGCCCGGCGACCCCGCCGTCCTGGCATCGGCGTTCAACACCCTGCTTGAAGGGTTCTGTGCGGTCTGGGCCGCCGGCGGCGGCGAACCCATCGGCCGGATCCTCGGGGATGACGAGGCGATCGACACCCTCACCGGGCTGCTCCGGCACGGCCTCACCGGTCCCCGACCGTAGCGGCTGACGGCTCACGGCATCGCGGCCGAGAGCAGATGCCTCCCTGTCACACCCGCACCGGCAGGAGGCCCGGCGCCCCTGCGAGTGGCGCCTGATCCCCCTGCCACCGGCATGGCCACACCAGTTCCAAACGAGCAATTTCCAGAAGTAAGCCCCACCCTTGCGACCATCTTTAGAACCCAAGCGTTCTTTCGGGGCCAAGAGACTCGTTCAAAACCACACCCCGCCATCACTCTCAGCGACGATGTCTCTACTATGAGCGGAGGAGGTGCCCTTGGACGGCACCCGCCGGCAGTCCGGGCGAGGGCCGTGACGCGGAAGCGAAGAAACGGTCGGAGCGAAGACGGAAGGAGGAGGCGGTGGAGTGGTTTCCCGCCATACCGCTGGAGGACTGGGCCGGCACGAAAGAGACCGTGCACCGGTTCACGCAGATCGTCGGCAAAGTACGGCTGGCTTCGAGTGTCCGGCGCAATCACTGGTGGAACGTCCCCTTCCATCTGACCGCGCGGGGCATCACCACACGCCCGTCAGGCGGTTTCGACGGCAGGCCGATCTTCGCCGTCGACTTCGACTTCGTCGGTCACCGGCTGATCGTCGACCGGCTGGACGGGCGCGCCACGTCATTCGGCCTGACAGGCCATTCGGTCGGCTCCTTCTACCGGACCCTGTTCGACGTGCTGGCGGGCCTGGGCATCGAGGTGGAGATCCAGGCCGAGCCGTTCGGGCTGCCCGATACCACCCCGTTCGCCGAAGACACCCGGCACGCCGACTACAACCCGGCACTGGTGACGCGATACTGGCATGTCCTCTCCCAGGTCAACCTCGTGCTGGAGCGCTCCGCGGCCGACTTCTGCGGCAAGATCAGCCCGGTGCACCACTTCTGGCACACCTTCGACATCGCCGTGACGCGCTTTTCGGGCCGCTCGGCCGGCGAGCAGCCCCAGGCCGATCCCGTCACCAGGGAGGCATACTCCAAGGAGGTGATCAGTAGCGGGTTCTGGTTCGGCGACGACGCGATGCCCTGGCCGGCCTTCTACTCCTACACCGCACCCGAACCGGCCGGCCTCGCCGAGGAGCCGCTGCGTCCGGAGCGGGCCGAGTGGCTGCCTCAGCGGGGCAGTCACCTGGCCGTCCTGCGTTACGACGACGCGCGCGCCTGCGACGATCCCGTCGCCGCCGTGCTGGACTTCCTCGACAGCGCCTATCAGGCGGGGGCGCGCCGGGCCCGCTGGGACCCCGCGCTGCTCGTGGCTCCCCCCGGGATCACCGATCCGACCCTGGAGCGGGAGGCCCCGAAGCCATAGCCGGGACGGACACGGTCCACCGTCACAGGCGCGGGGTTCTCGCGTCCGGGCCGGTCCCCGCCGGCCCGGACACTGCAGAGGCCCGGTCAGCCCAGGCGAGGGCGTGCGGGCCGTACGGCGGCGCAACGCCCGGCTGCGGGCGCGTTTGCAGGCCAAGGGCACCAGGTCCGCCAAGCGCCTCCTGAAGAAGCGCCGTCGCAAGGAGTCCCGGTTCGCCCGGGACGTCACCACGTCATCAGCAAGCATCTGGCCGGTAAGTGCCCGTGTACAAACTGATCGTCAGGTCGACTCGGGAGAGGCGGATCGTGCGAGCCGTCGCCCCATGAGGATGATCATCGCCCACAGGACCATGGCCTCGTGGTGCTCGGATAACCGTTCATAGTCACGTACGCACCGCCTGCGCTGACAGATCCACGACAGCGTCCTCTCCACCACCCACCTGCGAGGCAGGACCACGAAGCCGCTGACATCGTCGCTGCGTCTGACGATCTCCAGGGTGAGCCGGACGTGCTTCTTGGCCCAGGTGACGAGCTTGCCCGCGTAGGCGCTGCCGGCCCAGATCGGCGAGATCCTCTCGTACCAGTCGCGCAGGCGTTCCAGCGCGGGCTTGGCGCCGTCGCGGTCCTGGACCTACCACGTCGTCAAGAACGGCGTGGACTACCACGACCTCGGCGCCGACTACTTCAGTCACCACCACGACCCCGACCGGGAAGCCGCCCGCCTGATCAAGAAGATCGAAAAACCCACCGGCAAGAAGGTCATCTTGGACCAGACGGCCTGACCCGAACCCGCGCACAACCCACGACCGGCCCGGTCGGCGGTGCACCTACGCGGAACGGGAGGCAGCACCACACCAACCGGTCGGCCGATCTTTCACACTTCACCCGAGTGCCCATAGCGTGCGCACAACCCCGGAACCCTCTGCCCGGGCGGGGTCCGCTGCCGCCTGCCCAGCCGGGGCCAGTTTCATATCAGCGCCGGCTGCGGCTTGAGCGCCTACCGGGTCATCGCCGAGTTGCAGCTGCTTCTGGCCTGCTGGGCCGGAATCCGCCCCACCTGCCGCCGTGCGTTACCCAGACACGCCCAGCCCGCCCCCACCTAACCAAGCACTTCTAGTCAGGCGTCTGGTTCTGTTGCACGGGCTGGGCGTTCATGGCGGTGCACAGGTGGTCGAGGAAGGACTCGAACTGCTGGAGCAGTTCGGGCGGATATTGCGACATCGCGGCGCCCATGCGGTCGGAGAGGGGGCCGAAGAACTCCCTGGCGGGTTCCTGGATGCGCGGGCTGCTGCGCAGGGTGACGATCCGCCGGTCAGCGTGTTCGCGGGTGCGGACGATGTGCCCGGCCTGTTCGAGGCGGTTCAGCAGCGCGGTGGTGGCGCTGGAGGACAGCGAGATGCGCTCGCTGAGGCGCGCCGGGGACAGCGGGGTGCCCCTGTCCTCGGCGTAGAAGACTTCCATGAGAGCGGCGGCGTCGGTGGAGTGCACGCCCAGCCAGGCGGCGAAGCGCCGGGTGAACTCGGTGTAGTTCGCGCCGTAGACCCTGAGCCCTTCCATGAGCCGGTGATGCTGTGCGACGGCGTTGCCGAGCTTCGGTTCCTCCATCGAGGTCGTTCGCCTTCCCTCTCGTAGCGGTGATCCGCGCCAGTGGCTCGTTTTGACAACCTACCGCCATCAGTTTACCGTCACCGTGGAATTGCGTCACCATGGAACTATTCCATCATGGAGGTATCTGGTCATGAATGCCCCCTCACCCGCCCGCCGATGGCTCGGCCTGATCGCCGTCTCCCTGGGTGTGGCACTGCTCGTGGCGGACACCACGATCGTCAACGTGATCGTCCCCTCGCTCATCACGGACCTGGGCATCACCTCTGCCCAGGCGCAGTGGATCCAGGAGTCCTACGCCATCGTCATCGCGGCGCTGCTCTTGCTGACCGGCCGCTTCGCGGACCTCTTCGGCGCCCGCCGGGTCTTCCTCGCGGGCGTCGCCGTCTTCGGCGCGACCAGTGTGCTGGCCGGGCTCGCGCCCAGCGGCGACGTGCTCATCCTGGCGCGCCTGCTGCAGGGGGTGGGCGCGGCGATGATCTTGCCGACCTCCCTGGCCCTGGTGAACGCCACCTTCACCGGCAGGGAGCGAGGCCAGGCGTTCGCCGTCTGGGGCTCGACCATCGGCGCTGCGGCGGCTATCGGTCCATTGCTGGGCGGCGCCCTCGCGGAGGTCTCCTGGCGCTGGGCGTTCGGTATCAACATCCCCCTCGGCGTGCTGATCCTCGCCGTCGTGACGGCGTTCCTCGCGCCCTCGCCCCGCACCGGCGCACGTATCGACGTCGCCGGGGCGGTGCTGTCCGTGTTCGGGTTCGGCCTGCTCGCCTTCGCCCTGATCGAAGGCCGCACCTACGGGTGGCTTGTCTCCACCCAGCCGATGAACATCGCCGGTCTGTCCTGGGACGGTGGGCCGTCCCCTGTCCTGGTCGCCCTACTGGTGGCCGCGGTGGCGTTGATCGCGTTCATCCGCCGGCAGGCGACCCTCAGCCGGGGCGACACCGGCGCGCCGCTGATCGACGTCCGCCTGTTTTCGGTCGCATCCTTCCGCAACGGCAACATCGCGACTTTGATCATCGGGCTCGGAGAGTTCGGCATCGTGGCCGTGCTCCCGCTGTGGCTGCAGTTCACCCTCGAATACAGCGCGCTCCAGGCCGGCCTCGCCCTTGTCCCCCTGGCCGCGGGCAGCTTTCTCGCCAGCGGGGCCAGTTTCGGGATGGCCGCCAAGCTCACCCCCCTCGGGCTGGTCCGCCTCGGGCTGGTCCTGGAGATCACCGGTCTGGCAGGGCTGGCACTGATCGCGACCACGGACGGCTCCTGGTGGCCGATCGCGCTGGCCCTGCTCCTCTACGGCGCCGGTGTCGGATTCGCCACCGCCCAGGTCACCAATGTCGTTCTCGCCGACGTTCCCGGCCGCAGCGCCGGCCAGGCCTCCGGCATCCAGAGCGCCGCACGCCAGCTGGGCTCCGCTCTGGGCATCGCGGTACTCACCACGCTCTTCTTCAGCGTCCTCGACACCAAGCTCAGCCAGATCCTCGCCGCCACCGGCATGCCGACCACCCAGTCCGGCCGATTCACCGACACCGTCACCGACAGCGCCGGAGCGGTGATCACGTCCCTCGCCGCCGATCCGCAGACCGCCGTGGTCGCCGACGCGGCCCGGGTGGCGATGACCGAAGGGATCACTTTCGCCGGCTACCTCGCCGCGGGGCTCCTCCTGCTCGGACTCATCGCCACCGTCTCCATCCCCGCCGCCGCCCCTTCCTCGGCGGAGCCGGCACGACCCTGACCGCCTTCCTTCAGGGACCTGCGGCCCGAGCACCGGAAAGCCACCGGACCACCGTCGGAACCATCCGGGCCGACCGTGGTCGGCGCCTTCCACTCCACCAGAATCCAAATGGTTTTCAAGGAGCCCCGATGTTGAACGCACCTCACGCCGGGATCGACCCGTTCGCCGTCACCGTCCGCGGCGTCGGCGCGCCCCATCCCGCCCACGCCGCCCTGCGCGCTCTGGGCCCGATCGTCTGCGCCGACGCCCCGGCGGGCGGCCCGGTGTGGATCATCACCGACTACGCGCTGGCCCGGGAGGTCCTCACACACCCTCGTATCGTGAAGGACCCCGCGTACGCGCCGGCGGGCTGGGACCCTCGGATCGCAGGTCTCGAACCCACCGCCGCCGCGCAGCCGTCGCTCACCACCCTCGACGGCGTGGCGCATGAGCGGCTGCGTCGTGCGCACGCCCCGCTGTTCACCGCCCGGCGGATGCAGGACTACTCCGAGCGGATCACGGTGATCGCCCGGGGGCTGCTCACCGGGCTCGCCGCCACCGACGGAACGGTCGACCTGATGGCGGACTTCACCACGCGCTTCCCCCTCACCGTCGTCTGCGACGTGCTCGGCGTACCGCTCGACAGAGTCGACCAGGCCGTCGCGGCCTGCCGGGGGATGCACAGCAACCGCCCCGAGGACGTGGAGGCGGCCATGGCCGCCTTCGCGGAACTGGCCGCCGCCGCGCTCGGCGACGGCCAGGACGGCCTCGCCGTCGAGCTGCGCGATCAAGTCCCCGACGAGATCACCGAGACGCAGCTGCACTACCTGCTCTTCACACTGATCTACGCCGGACAGCTCACCACCGACCCGGCGCTGGGATTCCTGCTCGCGCACGTTCTCGACGTCGACCGCGCCGTAGCGGAGGGGACCACGGTCGACGAGTCCGTCCGGGAGATGCTGCGCCTGCACTCGCCGGCACCCTTCACCCTCTGGCGGTTCACCTCCGCCGACATCGAGCTCGCCGGGGTGCGGCTACCCGCCCGCTCTCCCGTGCTCGTCGACATCCAGGGCATCAACACCGCCCCGGGCCGGTCGATCGGGCCGGACCTCGCCTTCGGCGCCGGCCCGCACTACTGCACCGGCGCTCAGCTCGCCCAACTCGAGCTGGGCGCGATCGTGGAGGTCCTGCGGACCGACTTCCCCGACGCGCGCCTTACGGTGCCGTCCGCCGAGCTGCGACAGATCGACATCGGCGGCATACAAGGAAGCCGATTGACCGCCCTCCCGGTCGCGCTGCGGGGCTGACACCCCGCGACATCCGTCGCCTCCGGCCCGGGACGGATCAGATCGCGGGTCCGTAGGCGCCGAAGCCCCGGTAGATCAGTCCCTCACGGAAGGTCAGCACCTCCGCGACGGTCTGGCCCCGCTCGTTGCGGTAGTTGATGACCATGGTGTCGACGGAGGCCCGGACGTCCTCGACGGTGAAGTGGAGAACGGCCGGTACTGGTGAGTGGCTGTGTCACAACCGCGACCTGGCGTTTCGGTTGCTGATCACCGCCCATTAACGGACGCTCACCAGCCCAAGGCCAGTCTGGGGAACGCCAAGCATGGTGCCCGGCTGGCGCTGACGACCGCCGGGGGCAGCGGCCAAACCCTGTGACGTGCCTCAAATCCTCCAGCACAGAGGGTCGGTGACTGCGGTCACACTCGCCTCTGCCATCACTTAGTAATCGGTACGGTATCGTTTACTAAGTGATGGACGCTGTACTTATCGCGGGCGCCGGCCCCACCGGGCTGGCCCTGGCCATTCACCTGGCCCTGCACGACGTCCCCGTCCGCGTCATCGACGACGCCGCCGCCCCCGCCACCACCTCCCGGGCCCTCGGCCTGCAACCACGCGGCGTCGAGGTGCTGGAACGGATCGGCGCGCTCGGCGACCTGCCGCAACGCTCCCAGTCCTTCCTCGACATGTCCTATAACGAAGGACCACGCACCGTGCTGCGCCTCCACGTCGGCCAGGCCGTCGCGGACCAGCCGAAACAGGCACTGCTAATCTCGCAAGCCGAAGTCGAGGGCGCGCTGCGGCAGCGGTTAGCCGAGCTCGGCGGCACCGTGGAGTGGGGCACCCGGCTGATTGCTGCCCAACAGGACGGCACGAGCGTCACCGCCACCGTCCAGACAGCCGACAGCGCCGAACACCACCTCGAGACCCACTGGCTGATCGGCTGCGACGGCGCGCACAGCACGGTACGCAAGCTCGCCGGAATCGGCTTTCCCGGCCGCAAACTCCTCGAACGCCTGCTGATGGTCGACGTGCGGGCCCGGTGGCCGTTCGACAAGAACGGCAGCACGACCTGGATGGACGCCGGTCATATGCTGTCGGTCACCGCGCTACCGGACGACACCTGGCGGGTGTTCACCGAACCACCGCCAGACCTGCCGGACCAACTGTCCGACAGCGAGATCACCGACAGGGTGCTGAGCGAGTTCTCCCGCCGCAGCGGCGTCAGCCTCGACACGGTCACCGACATCCGCTGGGCCTCGGAGTTCCGGATCCACCGCCGACTCGCCGACGCCTATCGCCGCGGCCGGATCCTGCTGGCGGGCGACGCGGCACACATTCAGAGCCCCACCGGCGGACAGGGACAGAACACCGGACTGGGCGATGCGGAAAACCTGGCCTGGAAGCTGGTCCTGGTCGCTCGCGGCCGCGCCGACCAGCGACTGCTCGACACCTACGAAGGCGAACGACGCCCGCTGGCCCGCAACGTCTTGCGCGCCACCAGCACCGCCGTGGGCATCATGCTGCCCCACACCCCGTGGAAACGCCTGGTCCGCGACAAGGTCGTCCTGCCGGTCGTCCGCCTGCCCGCCATACAGCGCCGGCTGTGGCTGGCCGCCTCCCAACTCGGCATCAACTACCGCGGCGGACCGCTGGCCCCCACCTCACACCGGTGGATGCCCGGCCTGCATCCAGGCGACCGGATGCCCGACCTCGCCTGCCGACGTCTCGACGGCGGCGAGACCACGCTCCACGCCGCGATCTCCGGGAGCTGGGTGGTGCTCGCCGCCGACCCGCGCACCGCCGCCCGCCACGCCGAGGCCGCCGCCGCACAACTGGGCGCCGACCTGGTCATCGCGCTCACGCCGGTGGAGCCGGACTCGCGCGACGTGGTGCTGATCCGCCCTGACGGGCACATCGGTTGGCGTGACCGTCCGGCACCCGACAAACTGACGGCATGGCTAACCCAGGTGCTGCGGCCGGCGTAGAACGCCACGGCCGCCCACGCGACCCGGAAAACGACGCCGCCATCCTGGACGCGGCGTTGGACCTGCTGATCGAACGCGGCGCGGCGGGCACCAGCATCGAAGCGGTCGCCCAACGCGCCGGCGTGGCGAAGCTGACCGTCTACCGGCGCTGGCGAGCCAAAGAGGATCTGCTGATGGCCGCGCTGGAACACGCTCGCGCCCCCGACATGGACGCGCCTCCGGCCGGACAGTCGATCGACGAGCTGGTCGCGTTCGTCGCCGAGTTGCTCAGCCGGCCCCGCTTCCGTGCGCTGATGGCGCGGGTCATCGGCGCCTCGGTGGACTACCCGAAACTGGTGAGCGCCTACACCGAGCGCTACCTCCGGCCACGGTTGGACGCCCTGGCGGAGATCGCGCAGCAGGCCATCGACGCCAGGCGCTTCCCGCCGGACACCGATCCGAGCGTCATCCAGGACATCCTGGCCAGCTCGATCGGATCTGTCCTTCTCCAGCATCCGGAGGACGTGACCGCAGCACAGATCGAGCGCCGGCTACGCATCCTGCTGCACCACATCGGATACCAGCCTTGACCTCCTAGGTTGGGCCTTCGCCGAGACACCGCTGCCGAGGTTCCACAAGGGAGGTCAGTCTCGACGACGATCTCGACGAGGACGTCGTCGGGCGCGGTAGACCCCGGAAACGGGCAGCAGTTCGGCGCCATCGCCAGAGCCGGTTTGGCCCTCTGTTCGCAATTCTTACGAGCACCCCTTGATCTTGTCCGTTATCGAGGGACTTCCGGACACAAAGATCACCGTCACCGAGCGCCACCCCACCAGGCACTCCACCATCTAGAGCAAGATCAAGATCAAGGCCGGGCTGCATCGGAACCGGAACGTACGCCAACGGCCCCGAGCGCCCTCGATCAGCACCCACCCCGACCTGCGGGAAGGCGCTTACCGTACGAAACGGTTCCGTTGCAGGTCCACCCCCGAGGCCGCGCCGCCCGCGCTGCCGGGCTGCGTTCAAGCGGGGCCACCGCTCCGTCTGCGGCTGAGCACCGCGGCGATCGGTATGGCCGCCGCCAGGCCGCTGAGCAGTACCGCGGCGAGCGCTCCCAGGACGGCCGGCTCGTTGCCGAAGGAGATGCCGACGGCGGCCAGCGCGGGCCCCGCGTTGCGCACCGCCGCGACGCTTCCCATGGTGGTGCGGCGCGTCGGCGATCCGGTGGCCAGCACCGTGCCGGTGGCGAACGCGGCGATGGCCAGGACGAACCCCGCGAGCAGGGTGCGTGAGCCGAGCAGCGCGACGACGTCGTGCCAGGTGCCCAGGAGCATGCCCGCCAACATGATCAGGAACGTCACGTTCGAGACCTTGGCGGCGACGGGGTGCCACGATCGCGCGGTGGGCGGCGCGTAGTGGCGCAGGGCCAGTCCGACGGCGAACGGTACGAGCTGCAGGATGGCCACGGTCCGCACCAGTGCGGCCACGTCGAGGGAGATGGCCCCGCCACCCTTGGCCGCGGTGAGGATGCCGTTGGCCGCCGGGCCGAAGGTGATGCTGCCGACGGCGGCGAGCAGCACCTGCATCGCCGCGCCCGCGACCACGTCTCCCTTCTGCACCATGCCCAGTTTCGCCCCTAACGGTCCACCCGGCGACGACGCGACCAGGACCAGCGCTATGAAAGGCGCCGTGGGCAGGCCGAACAGCGCGGCGACGCCCCAGCCGAGCAGCGGGACGGCCACCAGGTTGGCCGCCAGCGCCAGCAGGAGCAGCGGCGGGTCCGCCAGGACGGCACGCAACTCCGGCAGCGTGGCTCCGAGACCGGCGGTGAACATGGTGGTCGCGATGAAGATCACGGCGATCGCGTTGAACAGCAGATGCAGCGTATCCATGAGACCACCCCCCGAGGGAGACCGTGTCCGGGCGACGTCCGCCCGCCGCGCGTCAGTCTTCGAGTTCGCCGAGCCAGCGCAGGGCGCTCAGCCCGGGCATGAAGCAGTACTCGCCGCCGCGTGTGACGACGAACCGCGGCAGCGACGGCAGGCGCCGCCGTACCGGTCGCCGGGGGATCGTGAAATCGCCGGTGCCGTCGTTCGATCCGACCACGGGGTCTCTCGCGTCGCCGGCGCCGAAGAAGACGCCGTCGTTCATCCATTGGGACTGGACGAACTCGAACTGCCGTCCGAGGTGCGCTCCGACGAACGTGAACATCAGTCCGCGGTCGGCCCCGTCGTCTTCCAGGACTCCCTTGGGCAGCGGCGGGCCGTACGCGGTGCCGCGTCTGATCATTCGGTGCAGTCTCGGCGCTCCCGCCACCGACGCGTCACGGGGATTGGCCCGGCGGATGTGGCAGCCGCCAGGAGTCGTGAATCCCGCCGGATCGCCCTGCTCGTAGAGGAAGCTGTTGTTGCGGATCCGATCGGCGCCGAGCTCGGGGTCGTCGTGCAGCGGGCTGAGCGCCAGTGGCGCGCCGCTGCGCCAGCGTCCCATGATCTTCGCTGCCAGCAGCTCCTCGTCCTCGGGGTCGGTGGAGCTGTCCTTCAGGTACCGCCGGAACATGGCGACCCGCTGGTGGAGTTTACGGAAGGCCACGTAGGTGCCGTTGCGGCCGAGCGCCCCGGGCTGCGGGGTCTGGACGCCGCCCAGCTCGTCGCGGTAGCCGAGCACGAACTCGCCGGCCTTGAGTGGAACCTCCAGCCGGTTCGACCCGGCGATGCCGCTGCCCTCGACGGCCGGGTGGCTGATGCCGTCGCGGTAGCCGAAAGGTTCGGCCTCATCGGGCGGCACATAGCAGTCCTGCCGCCAGATCGCGGTCACGCCGGGGAGCCGGTGATACGCCGGGCGGGCATGATCGATGGCCTTCTCCAGCTGTGCGCGGTCAGGTGCGAGCGCGGTGAGCACCACGTGGACATCAGGCGTACCCAGCGGGGGTTCCCAGTTCTCGGGAGCGCTCTCGCCGGTGTCGCCCAGCGCCTTCGCCCGTGCGGCCATCCCCTGCCGGAACTCCCAGGCGAAGGTGTCCAGCGATTCCCGCGGCACACCCAGGGCTTTCAGGCCCTGATAGCTGACCGCGACGCTCACCCAGGTCTCGCCAAGGGGACTCATCGAGTCGGCGGCCGAGGTCACCACCGCGCTCGCGCGCCGCATCAGCTCCCGCCCGTGCGCGCGGTCGTCGATGCGGAAGAGGATGTACGTCGCCGCGTACGGGGTCGGCCGAGGGCTGAGAACCCCGCGCTGGATGTCGTCGAGTTCGAGTGTGACGTGCGTTCGCTCGGTCACGGATACCTCCCTTCTTGCGGCACTACTTCACCGAGACGATGTTTCTCCAGAAGTTGCGCAGGCTCTCGTCGCCGCCGAACAACGAGCTGAAGATCGTGGAGTCCGCCATGAGCACGTCGCCGGCCCGCTCACCGCTCGGGGGCATCCACAGGAACATGTTGAACTCGGTGTTCCCGGCCTCGGCGAACGGATGCGGCCTGGACATGTCGATCGGCTGCCTGCCCAGCACGTGGATGACATCCGGCTCGTCGGTCGTCACCGCGTAGTGCGGCAGGTGCAAGTGGAAGTTGAAGGTGGTCACCCCTTCCAGCCATCCCTTGGTGTCCAGGTCTCTGGCGATCGACAGGGGGGCGATCCTGTTCGGCTCCCGCACCGCGGGACGCAGCCCGTAGCGGTTCTCGACAGGCACTCCGAGCCCTTCCATCAACGACCGGGTGTACCTGCCGAACCGTTGCTGGCGGGGAACCAGGAGGTCGCCGTGATGGTGGTACTCGACGTTTCGCACCTCCAGGTCGTCCGCCGCCCCGACGTCGTGATGCGGCCCCAGGACCAGGCAGGTTCCCTCCCGGCTGAGGAACTGCCGCAGCGCCTCGATCTCCTCGGGAGCGGCGTCCTGCCCGGTGATCATGTGGTCCAGTCCGAACACGAACAAGGTGTCGGTGTCCGCCAGCACCCGCTCGTCGAGCGGAGTGCGGAAACCGGCTTGATCGACGCGTTGGTACACGGGCACGGTGTGTCCCGTGGTCTCCGCGACGAACTGCTGGAACGGCACCCAGGCCCAGAAGAACAACTCCAGCGTCCCCGCGATGCCCTGCTGGAAGCGCATCGGGTCGGACCACTTCGGATCCTCGTAGGCGGGCCAGGCGACGCGCCGGACCTCTGTCATCGTGGAGAACCGGTTGTCGAGCTCCGCCGGGTTCCTGCCGGCCTCGGCCGGATAGCTCCATGCGACGTAGATGCTCACCCGTCGCCGGCCAGGGGTGTACTCGCGCGGCACGTGGTTCTGGTTGTACGTGCGCGCGGTCCTGGACTCGTTCATTCCATCTCCGATCTACAGGGATACGTGGGCGGCTGGACCGAAGATCACTGCAGCTGGTCGAGCATCTCCGACAGGGCGCTCTTTATCCGCAGAGCCTTTTTGATTTCGTCGGCGGTGAAGTACGGATATTCTCCGTACTCGATGAAGCTCGGGCAGTGGTGCTCGCGGACGAACAGGACGAACGCCTCGGGATTGGTTTTCCAGTCTTCGGGGAATCCCTCGAGATTCTCGAAAGCCGTGCTCACGCCTGCTTTGCTGAACAGCGCGATGGCGTCTTCGGTGTACTTGTCGAAGTCGGTGTCGAAGATGGCCTGGTACATGAAACGGGTGTCGTCGTCGAAGAGCACCCAGCGTAGATAGTGCAGCTTGAGTGGCGCGAGAAGATACGGGTCGCCTTCCAACGCCTTGGCGAGTGTGTGACCGTAGTCGCGTATCGCCTCGGCCCGGCCGGGCTTTACTTTCGCGATGATGGTGAACCCGTAACACGCCGGGGTCCTCGGAAAGACAGGGCCGTATTTCCCCTGCTCGAGCTGGTCGGTCTCCTTGGGGATGACAACTGCCTGTGGCCTGATTTCCATTCCGGTTCCTCCGTCATCTGGCAAGGAAGAACCTCACACTATGGGACGAATACGACCGGATCACCACATCGGTATCACAGCATTTGTCGGTATTTTAGGTGATCGTCTTTTACGTCCCGGCGATCGCCGCCGGCCGTCATGGCCGCGGCCACCGCGCGGTCGCCATCACGACCACCCCCGAACAGGATCGACCACCCCTATCCACCGGCTTACCGCGACATCAACCCCATGTCAACGAACCACCGACCAGCGATCCACGGGCGTCCTGGCGGGCCGCCCGCGCCCGCAGATAGCGCTGCTCGGGAAGGCTGCTGGTGCGACGTGCGGCCGTCCGGTAGCCGGACCGGGCGGCGTCGTGGTCGCCGGCCATCTCCAGGAGATGCGCACGGACCGCGTCCAGGCGGTGGTGTCCGGTCATCCGGTCGTCTGCGTCAAGTGTCTCCAGCAGCTCGAGCCCGGCTTTCGGCCCCTTCACCATCGCCACCGCCACCGCCACCGCCACCGCATGGTTGAGCGTGACCACGGGACCGGGTGAGATGCGGGCGAGCAGGTCGTAGAGCACGAGGATCTGAGGCCAGTCGGTCTCCTTCGCATGTGCCGCCTCGGCGTGGACCGCGGCGATGGCGGCCAGCTGTCACCTCCGCCTCCCGGTCTCGTCCACGAGTGACCGTGCCTGCGCCGTGTCGGGGCGGACGTCCGGCCCGTGCGCGGCCTCGGCTCCGCCGCGCAACAGCGCGAACGCGTGTTTCGCGGCACGGACGGCCTCGGGGTGGACCTGTTCGGCCGTCTCCCCTCCGGCGAGCCTGCGCCAGTTCCGGCGGGCCAGCACGCGCTGCACGGCCAGCACCTGGCCGGCGACGAGACGGGCGGTGAGGTCGTCGCCGTCCTCGGCGAGCGCCTCGGCCAACGCCTCCTCATCGGCGGCCATGTAGTGAAACAGCCGGGCCGCCAGGCTGGGGGTGCCGAAGACCATGCGGTGGTAGGCGAGGACCTCTCCGTTGTCGTTGAGGCCGGTGACGGGGTCGCGCCGCTGTAGTCCGCTCAGGAAGTGGCGCTCCAGCGCGGCCAGCGGCTCCTCCCCCGGTCGCCGTTGCCGGACGACACGAGCGGCCTCCCCCTGGTGATCGACGATCCGGTGAAGGACGAGGTCCTCCTTGGTGGCGAAGTATTTGAACAGGGTCGGCTTGGAGACCTCCGCGGCCGCCGCGACCTCGGCGACCGACACCTCGCCGAAGCCACGCCGCAGGAACAGCGTGATCGCCGCCATGGAGATCGCCTCATGGATCCGCTGCTTCTTGATGTCCCGAAGTCCCGTCACATCCTCATCCTACCTACGTGTTAACCTGGTTAAAATCTTAACCGAGTTAAGTTTGGTGGTATGGGATGACCGTGCTGAACGACGAGAAGGCCTACCTCGCACGCTGCGAGACGGCGTTGCGCAGGATGCTCGACGGCGCCCGCCACAATGTCGTCGTCGGCGAGCAGGTGGCAGGCGACCGATACAGCGCCGAACGGCTCGGACGCCATCTCAAAAGCCTCGCCAAGCAGCTGGAAGAGGAACCCGACGGCCCGCCGTTCTTCGGCCGACTCGACTTCGGCGACAGCGCCGCCGCCGGTGACCACCGCGCACAGCGCTACTACATCGGCCGGCGCCACATCAGCGGCGACACCGGGCAGCAGCCGATGGTCATCGACTGGCGCGCCCCCGTCTCCAAGGCGTTCTACCAGGCCGGCGCTCACGACCCGCAGGGCATCGCCGTGCGGCGCCGTTTCGGCTGGGCGGCGAACACGCTGACCGGTTTCGAAGACGAACGCCTGGAGTCCGGGGAGAACCTGGGGACCGCCAGCCGGATCGTGGCCGCCGAGATCGAGCGCCCCCGCGTCGGCCCGATGCGTGACATCGTCGCCACCATCCAGCCCGAGCAGGACGACCTGGTCCGCGCCGGACTCCAGGAGTCGATCTGCGTCCAGGGAGCCCCCGGTACGGGCAAGACCGCGGTGGGCCTGCACCGGGCCGCCTATCTGCTGTACGCCCACCGGCAACGGCTCGAACGCGGGGGCGTTCTGGTCCTGGGCCCCAACCGCGCCTTCCTCGGCTACATCTCGTCGGTGCTGCCGGCCCTGGGCGAGGGCGACGTCGAGCAGACGACGATAGACCAGCTGCTGGCCCGCGGCCCGGTCCGGGGGGCCGACAGCGACGACGCGGCGGCCGTCAAGCACGACGCCCGCATGGCGGAGGTGCTACGCCGGGCCCTGTACGGGCGGGTACGCAGACCCACCGAGCCGGTCACCGTCCCCGACCACTCCTTCCGCTGGCGCGTGGCGGCCGAAGACCTGCGCCGCGTCGTCGACGACACCCTGCGCGAGGCACCGCCCTACGCGGTCGGCCGCGAACGGGTGCGCTCCCGCGCCGTCGCCCTGCTGCAGCGGCAGGCCGAGGCCCGCGGCAGGATCGTCAACGCCGCCTGGACACGCACGATGGGCAGGGCCCTCACCTCTTTCCTGGACGCGGTGTGGCCCGCCGTACGACCACACGAGGTCGTCGCCGGACTGCTCGGCGACGCCGAGGCGCTGGCACGGGCCGCGGACGGGGTCCTGACAGCGCGGGAGCAGGGGGTGATCGCGTGGGTCAGGCCGCCGCGGACGTTCAAGAGCGCCGTCTGGTCGCCGGCCGACACCGTGCTCCTCGACGAGGTCGCGGGGCTGCTGGAACGCCCGCGAGGCTATGGCCATGTGATCGTCGACGAGGCGCAGGACCTGTCGGCGATGCAGTGCCGGGCGGTAGCCCGGAGGAGCGAGTACGGCTCGATCACCGTGCTGGGCGACCTGGCCCAGGGCACGACGCCCTGGGCCGCCCGCGACTGGCGCGACCGGCTCACGCAACTGGGCAAGCCGGAGGCGCGGGTGATCACGCTGGCGACCGGTTTCCGCGTGCCCGCGGCCGTGGTCGCGCTCGCCAACCGCCTGCTCGGAGCCCTCGAGGTGGACGTGCCCGCCACCCGTTCCTTCCGGACCGACGGCCGGCTACGCGTCCAGGAGGTGCCGGACCTGCCACGTGCCGCCGTCGCCGCGGTACGCGAAGCCCTGTGCCATGAGGGCTCGATCGCGGTCATCGCCGCCGACGCCGCCGTCGAGACGTTCGCGGCGGCGCTGTGGAACGAGGGCATCACGATCGCCGAGGCCGGTGAGACGAGCGGCGCACGGGTGAGCGTCGTGCCCGCGACGATGGCCAAGGGACTGGAGTACGACCATGTGGTGGTGGCCGAGCCGGCCGACATCGCCGGAGCCGAGGAGCGGGGCCTCAACCGGCTGTACGTGGCGCTCACCCGCGCCGTGTCGCGGCTCGACGTCCTGCACCACCGCCCGCTCCCTCCGCATCTGGCCGATGCGTGAGCCGGTCGCGTCGATGACCGGCTACGACGTGATGCGGGGCCCGGACCTCCAGGCCAGAACGGGAGCACTCAGGAGGAAGGGGGTCGTTCCCTCGTCGGGACGGCCCCCCTTTCTCAGCACCCCGCTCAGTTCAGAGTGGAGCGGCTGTAGTAACCGCCGAGGCTCTGGCGGTATCCGGGCCCCCGGTAACCCGTCTCGTCGAACTCCGGAGCGTCCTTGATCTCCTCCTTGGTGCGCGCGATGTAAACCTTGCGCTCCCGGGGATCGATCCGGGTGACGGTCCCGGCCGGCAGAACCACCCTCTTGCCGAAGATCCAAAACCCGGTGTCGACGACGACGTAGCTCTCGCCGACCACGTTGCTCTCCTCCTCCACCAAGCCGATCTTGCCGTCGGTGGCCTCCACGTCAAACCCGATCACGCTCAGACCCTGGCCGGTCTCGGTGACGCCGCAACGGTAGTTCCACAGGTTCTCACTCATCATCGTGCAGCTCTTTTCGCTGGTGAGCGTCTCGGTAACCAGGTGATTACCCACGCCCGCCGCGGTAAACGCCCCTTGAAGATCCCCTCCCCGGCCCGCGCCGGTCCTGGAACGCCCATCCGGCCACCGCGCCGCCTCCAGCCGGTCACTTTGCCCGTTATCTCCCCGTGGACGGTGAGGGTATGACGCAATTACCCTCATCAGTATGACCAAGCGGATCACGATCTCCCTGCCGGACGATCTCGCCGATGAGGCCCAGGAGTCCGGCAACGCCTCGGGCTACATCGCCGGAGCCCTTCGCGAGCAGCGCCGGATCAGGGAGGGCATGGAGGCGCTGGAGCGGCTGTGGGGCCCGGGCTGGCAGGACGGCATCACCGACGCCGACCGCGAACGCGCCAACCGGCTCTTCGACTCCTCCCTGGACGTTGTGTGAGGTCCGAGCCGGAAGGGCTGACCGGCCACGTCCTCGATCTCGACGCGATCTACCACGTGCTCGACGCCAAGAGCGACTACGGCCGCGAAATCGTCCGCCAGTCGGTCCTGCGCAACACCACCCTTCTGCTGCCGGCGGTGGCCGCGCAGTGCATGACCGGCCTCCGTCCCCGGCAGGCCGACGCGCTGCTCGCGGTGCCCGTGGTGACGATCGGGGGGCTGCCCGCGGCCGACGTCCCGGGCACGGCCCAGCTCAGCCGGAAGATGGCGGCCGGTCTGGAGCGGCACGCGCGGGGCGTCTCGACACAGTCAGAGCTCGTGGCGGTCCTCGCCGCCGCCCACGCGGTGGTTCTGGCCGAAGCCCGCGGAGGCTGGCGGATCGTCACCTCGACGCCGCACCTGTATGACGAAATATCGGGCGTCCGATTGGAGATCCTGCCGTGAAACGCCGCCGTGGGTGCCCCGCGGCACGTCCGCGGCCCCCGGCCCCGGACTCATCTGCCGAGCGTCACGTAGAGACCGACGCCGACCCCCACGACGACGGTCAGGAAAGCCACCCCGGCGAGGAGCGACCCGAGCAGCCTGCGAACACCTGACGAGGTGTCCGCGGTCGCGATCGACAGCCCCAGGAGACCGGCCGCGTACACTGCGACCAGCCCGACACCGCAGACGAGGCCGGTTGCCACGAACATGGACAGGGCACCCAGGTCGATGTAGCCGTTCACGGCCCCGGCTCCTCGCGGGAGTGCGGGAGCGGCATGACGGGAGGCCGCTCCTCCGCCGGTCGCAAAGGAGTCACAGCCATGCCTTGATCGCTTTCGATGACCGGTAATCCACCATTTCGGTAAAATCCCCGAGCTGCTGCGCGATCTGTTCGACCGCGGCAACCAGGCCGGCGGTACGCAGCGCAGCGCCCTCGCTGGTCCCGCGCCGCCTCCTACGGGAGTGCCACCGCACGGGAGCGGTCGGCGGCGATGCGCAGCGCGAATCCGGCCAGCGCCGCACCCATCAGGTAGCGCTGCACCCGCGCCCAGAACGGCCGCCGGCCCAGGAACGCCGCGATCGCTCCGGCCGACAGCACGATCATCCCGTTGACCGTCAGGGCGATGACGATCTGGGTCAGCCCGAGGATGAGGCCCTGCGCGGCGACATCACCCCGCGCCGGATCGACGAACTGGGGAAGCAGCGACACGTACAGGATGGCGATCTTGGGGTTGAGGAGGCTGGTGACCAGCCCCATGGAGAAAAGCCGGCGCGGCGGGTCCACCGGCAGCACGCTGGTCGCGAAAGCGGTCCGCGCGCCCGGCCGTACCGTCTTCCAGGCAAGCCACAGCAGGTAGGCCGCACCGGCGAGCTTGATCGCGGTGTAGGCGGCGGGCACCACCGCGAAGATCGTCGCGATGCCGGCCGCCGTCGCGCTCAGATACACCAGGAACCCCGCCCCGACGCCCGCAAGCGAGACCAGGCCGGCCCGGCGCCCCTGCGTCACCGAGCGGGAGATCAGATAGATCATGTTGGGCCCCGGGGTGAGGACCATTCCCAGGGCGATAACGGCGATGCCGACGACGGCACTGACAGAGACCATGGACGCATCCTCTTGCGCCCGCACCGGCGTTGGAACGGCCAATCTCGCAAATTGGCACTGAATTCTCAGATGCGGCGGAGGGATCTCCTCCGACCGGCGCGAGAAGGCGGAGACGACGGCGCCACGCGCCCGACGCCAGGTCGCCGTTCGCCGTTCGCCTCCAGCCATCGGCGGACGGCACCACACCTGACGGCGTCGCCTACACCTACGCCGCCAACGTGGGCGACCTCGACCCCCTCCAGGGCCGGTCTTGAGGTCTTCAAGGTCGACGAGGACGCCTCCAAACCCGCAGCCCAACATCTACGTGCGCTGAGGCCGGCCGAGACCAAGGGGCCCGTGCCCGGTCGTCACGGACCGGGCACGGGCCCCCTCATCTCATCGGCCGGGCCGCTCCGCGGGATGCAGGCGGTCGAACAGGGCCAGCCACTGCCCGGGATGGACCGACGCCATCACCGTGCCCGGCCGCACCTGCGCCGCCTCGAACGCGGCTCCCACCTCGCGGGCCGGGTACCGCATCCTCAACGAGGCGTCCAGCGAGCCGCCCAGCCCGGCGAAGCCGTACTCGACGAACGCGCGATAGTCGGCCAGCGACTCTTCGGCCAGCAACGCCACAGGTCGCCGCCCGATGCCCACAATCGCCGAGTCGACCGCCGGAACCGGGCGGAAGCTCTCCCTGCCGACGCGCCCCAGCAGCTCCCAGGAGTACTCCGGCCAGGTCAGCACGGTCAGCAGGCTCCAGCGACCGAAGTCACCGGTGCGTTTACGCGCGTACTCCAGCTGGGTGACCAGCGTCGCCGAGGTCAGCGAGGGCGCACCCAGACACCAGGAGACGATCTTCGATGTGATCGCGTAGGGGACGTTCCCGACGACCGCGAACGGCTCACGGGGAACACGCGCTCCGAGGAAATCTCCCCTGACCACCGTGATCCGGCCCTCCCCGCGGGTGCGGGAGGCGAGCCTGCCCGCCAGCCGCGGGTCGATCTCGTAAGTGATGACCTCCTTGCATGTTCCGGCCAGGGCGAGGGTGAGCACGCCCTCTCCCCCGCCGGGCTCCAGGACCAGCCCGTGCGGCCCGGCGGCCTCGACCACCCGGTTGACCGCATCCGGATCGACCATGAAGTTCTGCGAGAGGACACGCCTGGCCCGATCACGAGGGGTACGGCCGCCGCCGCTCCCCACCCGCTTCTGGGTGTGTGAATAATTTCCGTGCGCGAAGAACTGCGCCACAGCTTGTCGCCCTTTCGGGTCCGAGGTGAACAGGTCTCGGAGGCCCTGGGCACGCGCATCAGGGACGCGCGGAGAAAAAGCGAGCGTCCCTAGCGGGCCAGAGGCCGGCTGCTGCGGGGACGCTCCACCATGAGGCCCACCATGAAGGGGGCGGAACACATGCACATGCCGTAGACGGTACGGGCCGTCTCGACACGCACGCAACTTCTTTTCCCTCCGTACGGCCCACCCCGCCGGACACAGAGCGTCACAGGGGCGCCGCCGCTACCACCGCCTGGCCGGACCCCCGTACGAGGCCCCGTGCCCTCACGGCGGCGCGGTCAGACGAAACGGACATCCCTCGCCGTCGCGGACGCGGCGACGAAATCCAGCATGCGCATCCCCTCCTGCTCCAGTGCCCCCCGCTCCGCCGCCGTCACCGGCTGGAACAGCTCCACCTCCAGCACCGCCTCGCCCCGCTTGGCGGCCACCTTCCACATGCCTCGCACGGACCCGTCCACCAGCACCGTCGCCCGGATGATGCCGTTGACCGTGAAGACCCTCCGGCGATACTCATCCGCCATGATCCGCGTCCGGGTCCGATCACTGAACGACAGCAGCATGTTGTCGAACTCCGACAGGTAGCGCACCGGAGCCGGAGTGTCCGGGTCGGGCCGGGACGCCTCGGGCAGATCCACCAGCTCCGCGCCGTCCTCCGTCACGAAGGTCCGCAACCCCATGCCCCGGACGACCTCCCCCAGCCGGGTCATACCCGACCACTGCTGGATGTCCATCACCGCCGCGGGACCGTACGCGGCCAGATAGCGGCGGATCATCTCCTCGACGGAGGCCCGCCCGTCCAGGGGACGCCCCAGCCACACCTCCGCGCTACTGTGGGCGGGCTGCCCGCCCACACCCCAGATCCCCCTCGGCGGGACCTGCACCAGCGCCACCGTGCTGCGCACACCGTTGACCAGGTCGGCGGAGGCGTGCTCCGGCCACCGCTCCCGCAGGCGCTCTCCGAGCTCGCGGAAGGTCAGCGGGCCCTCCTCCACCAGGGCACGGCCCGCGGCGGCGAGCTCGTCCAGGTCCAGCCCGCCCAGGCTCTTGCCGTGCGCCCCCATCAGCGCCCGCCGCAACATCGGCTGCAGCAACGGCCGCAGAGCCAGGCAGTCGTCGGCCGTGACCAGGTGGATGGTGGACCGCATCAGGGCCAGCCGCACCACGCTGCGCTCCTGCAGCAAGCGTGACAGGTCCTCGTGGCCGAACCCGTCCAGCCGGCTCCACAGCCCGATGTAGGGCGGGTTCGGCGCCTGGGCCTGCATGCCGTACAGGCGCTGGACCGCGTCGAACGCCGGCAGCCGCGTCCGGGCCAGCAGCAGCTGCCGGTCCAGAGTCGCCCGGTTGAGCGCGCGCCTGCTGAGCACCTCGGGCATGCGTGTCCTCTCGCCGCAACCTTCACCGGAGAACACACACTACCAGAATGGAATAGTCCATTCCGCAAAGAGGGTGGGACCCACCCCCACCGGTCAGATGGTCGGAGGCACCCACACATAGGGCGTCGTCGTCACGATCGCCTCCAACCCCAGCCTGGCCAGAATCGGCCGACTGTCATCGGAGGCGTCCACCTGCACCAACCGGAACCCCCGCTCCATCGCCAACCCCGCCCGATAGGCCACCATCGCCCGGTAGACACCCCGCCCCCGCCACTCCTTCAGCGTCGAGCCGCCCCACAGCGAGACGAAGTCCGTGCCCCCGTGGAACCGCATCCACGCCGCGCACACCACCTGGTCACCGACCTCGGCCAGCACCACCGCACACCGGTCGCCCGGGCCGGCGATGTCGCGCTCCAGCAGATCGGGCAGCCAGCTACGGTCGGCATCCCAGACCGCCTCCTCCAACTCCCGGATCCGCTCGAGATCGGCCCGGCCGGCCACCTCGCGCAACCGCACCCCCTCCGGCAGCACGGGGACCGCAGCCAACCCGGCCGCCTCACCCACCATGACGGTCTCCCGCTGCTCGGCCTCGAACCCGGCCGCGACCAGCCGCCCGGGCAGATCCACCGGCAGGTCGCCACCGTGGTACTTCCACTCCACCGGCCGGCCGATCTCCGTGAAGAAGTCACGCTGACCCGCGATGAACGCGTCCAGCTCCGCGCCGTCCAGACCACCCAGATCCCGATAGAGCAGGAAACCCTGCCCAAGCCCATCCGACACCACCCGGAGCACCGGCCCGACCCTCTCGGCCGTACGGCCGGGCATCGGCCTGCCACGCAGCTGCTCGTCATACGCACGAAGATGGGCCGAAGCCCGCGATGAGATCTCCATTGCGCCTACCTAATCACACCGCGCCAAGCGAGGTCTTGCCCGAATACACAGCAGCCGGACGGAGAACGGACGGTCCGGGAATCCTCGAACCCACACCTCACACCGGACCATACGCCCGCAGACCACAATAGTCCGGACACTCGCTCCCCCGAGCGCCGGCGAGAGCCTGCACCTGACAGATGTACCCCCAGCAGAGCACCGGCTGGGTCCTACGCACCACCGCAGTCTTGTCCCGTGACAGAAACCCTTCAAAACGCCACGCGACTCGGCACGCGTGGCCGGCTCGGCATCTACATGCAGAACGTCCTGGGCTACTCACCGCTGCAGACCGGACTGGGCTTCCTGGGCGAAGGCCTCACGGCCCTGCTCGGCGGCGATGGGCTTCGGGCACGTGCTGACCGTGGTGGCCACCATCACCACGATCACCTCCGGGCTCGACGAGGCCGACCAGGGCGTCGCGGGCAGCCTGGCGCAGATGCCCACGTTCGTCGGCGCCATCGGCGTCGCGGGACTGACCGCGATCGCGGTCGCCCGCTCCGCGGTGCTCGCCCCGACCACGACCGAGAACCTGGCCACCCTGAACGGCCTGCAGACCGCCTTCGCGGTGGCCGGTGCGGCTGCCGCCCTCGCTCACACGGCGGCGCTCACCAACCCGGATGCCCCGGCCCGGGCCAACCGGTGCAGGTGATCACGCTCTTCGTCGTCCAACCGGAGCACCCGGGCGATCGCCTCCAGCACCTGGTCGGAGACATTCGGGCTCTGCCCCTGCTCCAGCCGGGTGTAGTAGCCGACACTGACCCCGACGAGCGGGGCCAACTCCTCCCTGCGCAACCCCGACACCCTCCGCCGTCTCATCCCGGAACCCAGCCCCATCTCCTCGGGCTTGATCCGGGCACGCCGGGAACGGAGGAACTCACCAAGGGCAGAACTCGAAGACATGCCCCCAGACCGCCACAGGGTCCCCGCACCGAGCCGACACCGCTAGACCCGGTCCAGCGGCCGGTGCGGCGGAGGCGGCAGCTCCACCTCGATCGCGTCGCCGGGGCGCACCTCGCCGCCGGTCACCACCACGCCCATCACCCCCGCCCTGCGGACCACCTCGCCGGCCTCGTCCCGGCCCACCACCCGCTTCAGCAGCCCCGGCTGGAAGGCATCGATCTGCAGGCACGGGTTGCGCAGCCCGGTGATCTCGACGACCGCCTCGTCCCCCAGCCGCAGCAGCGCCCCCACCGGCAGACCGAGTAGATCGACACCCCGGGTTGTGACGTTCTCCCCCAGCTCGCCCGCGGCCACCGGGAATCCCCCCGCCTCCAGCTCGTCGTGGAGCTCGGCGTGGATCAGGTGGACCTGGCGGAGATTGGGCTGGGTCGGGTCCTGGGCCACCCGGGACCGGTGCTTGACCGTCACCCCGAGATGCGCGTCGCCTTCGACGCCGAGCCCTTCCAGCAGGCGGATACCCACCTCAGGGGCCTTGCTGAAGGTGTGTGTGGCACTGCGGCTCACCGCTGTCACTCGTCCGTCCGTCATGAGGCGATTCTGCCGCATCCTTGATGGATTCCGAGATCTTTCATGATCGATTTCGACCGGACCAGATGCCTTTACAATGTAGATTCATAGGAGTGGGTAAGGTCGGCGGGATGAGCGTGCCAGCCGTGCCCGAGTCGTCCCGGACAGTCGTCGAACCCGCCCGGGACCCCTACCGGGTGTATCTCGACTCCCTGTCCAGCGCCGAGTCCCGCCGCACCATGCGCGGCTGCCTGGACCGCCTGGCCGCCCTCGTCTCCGGGGACGAGGTCACCTCCGGAGCGGGCCGGCCCTGGCACCTGCTGCGTTACGAGCACACCGTGCGCATCCGCGCTCTGATGACCGAGCGCGGCTGGTCCCCCGCCTACGTCAACAAGCATCTGGTCGCCCTCCGCAGGGTGCTGCGCGAGGCCTGGCGGCTCGGTCAGATGACGGCCGAGGAGTACCAGCGCGCCGCCGACCTGCCGACCGTCGAGCACACCCGCCTGCCCACCGGGCAGCATGTCCCGCCCGAGGTGGTGGGCGCCGCGCTGGCCGCCTGCGACGGCGACGACTCCCCCGCCGGGGTCCGCGACGCCGCCCTGCTGGCGGTGCTCTACTCCACCGGCTGCCGCCGCGCCGAGATCGCCGGAATGACCCTGGCCGACTACGACCCCGGGGCCCGCTCGCTGCGGGTGCGCGGCAAGCGCGACAAGGAGCGGATGGTCTACCTCACCCCCGAGGCCGTCGGCCGGCTGGAGCGCTGGCTGGCCGTACGGGGCCGCCCGGCTGGAGCGCTGTTCTCCCCCATCGGCAGATACGGGCGGCTGCGGGTCAGAGACGGCGGGCCCTCGCCCATGACGGGGCAGGCGATCGCCGACATCCTGGCCAGACGGCTGGCCGAGGCGGGCGCGATGCCCCGCACCCCGCACGACTTCCGGCGCACCTTCATCGGCGAGCTGCTCGACGCCGGGGTGGACCTGGCCACGGCCCAGGCGCTCGTCGGCCACTCCTCCCCCGCCACCACGGCCCGCTACGACCGGCGCCCCGAGCGGCGCCGCCGCGAGGCCGTCGACAGGATCACCCTGCCCGCGCCCAAGCCGTTGTGACCGATAGGCTCACCGGCGATGGAACACAGCGGCAAGGGGGATCCCGCGCGCAGCCTCGCGCTGCTCTGGCGGACCAGCGAGCGGACCAGCCGGAAGGGCAGGCCCGACCTGAGCGTGGACCGGATCGTGCGGGCCGGAATCGAGATCGCCGACGCCGAGGGGCTGGCCGCGCTGTCGATGCGCCGGGTCGCCGAGCGGCTCGGGGTCGGCACCATGTCCCTCTACACCTACGTGCCGGGCAAGGCCGAACTGCTCGACGTCATGCTCGACACCGTGTACGGCGAGACGGCCCGGCCCCGGGACGTCGCCGGGGGCTGGCGGGCCAGGCTCACGCTCGTCGCCCGGGAGAACTGGGAGCTGTGCCGCCGCCATCCGTGGACACTGCAGGTCGACACCGGACGCCCGCCTCTGGGGCCCAACCTCATGGCGAAGTACGACTACGAACTGGGCGCGATCGCCGACACCGGCCTGACCGAGATCGAGATGGACGCCGTGCTCAGCCTGGTCCTGGGCCACGTGCACAGCACCGTGCGCGGCGCGGTGGCGGCCGCGCGGATCGAGCAGGACACCGGGGTCAGCGACGAGCAGTGGTGGCAGGCCCACCGGCCGGTCTTCGAGAAGATCTTCAACCCGGCCCGCTACCCGACGGCGGTCAGGGTCGGCGGCGCGGTGGGCGAGACCTACCAGGCCGCCTACGTCCCGCCCGAGCAGCTCTTCGCGTTCGGCCTGGAACGGGTGCTCGACGGCGTCGAGACGCTCATCGCCAGGCGTCGCGGCTGAGGCGGTAGAGCACCGCCGCCCGGGCCGGGTCGCCGACGGCGACCCGGGGGTGTTCGAAGTCGTCGGCCGGGTCCCTGGTCATGCCGAGGCGTTCCATCACTGCACGGGAGCGCAGGTTGGCCACCGCCGTCATGGAGACGATCTCGTCCCGCCCTGCCGGGCCGAAGCCGTGGTCGAGCGCCGCCCGGGCCGCCTCGCTCGCGTAGCCGTGCCCCCAGGCGGAGCGGGTGAGCCGCCAGCCGATCTCCAGCGCCGGGGTGAAGTGCGCCTCGAACCGCTGCCAGGCCAGTCCCGTGAACCCGATGAACTCCCCCGTGGCCCGCACCTGCAGCGCCCACAGCCCGTAGCCGTGCTCGTCGAACGCCGACTCGATCCGGTCCACCATGGCGTCGGACTGCTCCCGGGTGAGCAGCGCGGGGAAGTGCTCCATCACCTCGGGGTCGGCGTTCATCGCCGCGAACGGCTCCCGGTCGGACTCCTGCCACCTGCGCATGATCAGACGGTCGGTCTCCATCACGATCCCTTCCCGGCCACCGCTCCGGCGGCACAGAGAGGCGAGCATACGGTCGATCCGCTCATCTCGGGATCCCACGGGCCGGGCGGTGAACCGCGTGGCCGCTCCCGAGGCGCCGGGCGCCGGCCGTACACGATCATGATCCGCGTGCCTGCCGAGCGTTTGGGCGATGGTTCGCCGAAGTCGCATGTAAAGGGTGTGACCTGCGAGTATCGGGAAACCTCCGGCCCCATCGGACACGCCGGTGACCCGATGTGGAATAACTACCGGCACAGGTCGGTTACAGTAATCGTGCCGATGTGGTTTGTGTCCCCCGGGCCGCAAATTACCGCCTTCACGGAATACCGTTCGGCTGGAGCCGTGTTGTGCCTCTCGCCGAGGAGGCGACCGCCACATCGGCGCTAAACGTTCCGCCCCGTAGGAGCCCAGGCCTCTGCGGGGCGTTTCTTTTTTTTCATGTTTCATCCCGAAAAAGGCCTCCGGCTTTGGAGGAGAACTACAAAGGTGGAGGTCCCGCTTGTTCGAGTGCGCACACGTGTGGCCTGCCGGGCCACCACCTAGTGTGGTGAACCCGCCTCATAAGGAGAGCCCGTGCTCTATCGCCTGACCAAGATCGTCAGTGCCCCTTTCCTTCATCTGCTGTGGCCCACCGAGGTCATCGGAGCCGAGCACGTGCCCGGGGCGGGCCCGGCCATCCTGGCGTCCAACCACCTGTCCGTCCTCGACTCGACCTTCCTGCCGCTGGTGCTCCCCCGTCAGGTCCGGTTCGTCGCCAAAGCCGAATACTTCACCGGCAATCCCGTCACCGCGGCGTGGATGCGGGCCACCGGCCAGATCAGCATCGACCGGCAGAGTCCCACCGCCGCGCAGGACATGCTGGACACGGCGGCGCGGGTGCTGCGGGACGGCGAGCTGTTCGGCATCTACCCCGAAGGCACCCGCTCCCCCGACGGCCGTCTCTACCGGGGTAAGGTCGGGGTCTCCTGGCTGGCCCTGGCCACCGGGGCACCGGTGGTCCCGGTGGCGATGAGCGGCACCGACAAGGTGCTCCCGATCGGGGCCTCGACCCCCAGACTGGGCCGGGTGGGGGTGCGGATCGGCAAGCCGCTGACGTTCACCGGTTCGGAGACCAGCGCACGGGACCGGCGTCAGGTGACCGACGAGATCATGGCGGCGATCCAGGAACTGTCGGGACAGGAGTACGTGCCGAGCTACGCGCCCAAACGCACTACAGACGAGTAGTCATTTGTCGGCATATGTCGCATTGACCACGCTAAACTGCGGCCCCTGGGCCGGAGAACAGGGGGTAGTCAGGTGCAGCGTGGTAAGACGATCGCGATCACATCGGTGGCCGTCGTGCTGGTGGCGGGGGCCGCCGGAGGCGGGGCGTGGTGGTTCCTGCACACCCGGGGCACCCCGCAGGAGACCGCCCAGCGCTTCGCCCGGGCGTGGCAGGGCGGCGACCTGACCGCCATGCGCGCCGAGCTCGGCGTGACCGATCCCGCGTTCGCCAAGGCGTACGAGGACATGCGCAGGAATCTCGCGGTCGAAGGCACCGCGGTGCGGCTGGACTCGGTGCGCGAGACCGGCGACGGCACCGGCGAGGCCGCCTACACCACCACGTTGACGTTGAAGAACATCGGTGAGTGGAGCTACTCCGGTGTCCTGGACCTGGCGGTCGTCGACCGCACCTGGCGGGTCAAGTGGTCCCCCAAGGCCGTGCATCCCGACATGGCCGCCGGTGACGCGTTCGCGCTGAAGACCGGATGGCCGGAGCGGGCGAAGATCACCGCCGCAGGCGGTGAGCGCATCGACGGCGGCGACGTGGGCGGCTCGGTGCAGCAGCTCGTCGGCTACCTGGACAAGGCCACCGACAAGGACGTCAAGGCTCTCGGCTCCTCCTACAAGAAGGGCGACGCGATCGGCCGGAGCGGGTTGCAGCAGACCTTCCAGCAACGTCTGGCCGGCACGCCCACCACCGAGATCCAGCTCGTCGGCGCGGACAAGAAGACCGTCAAGTCCATCGGCAAGATCGAGGGCAAGGACGGCGAGGCGGTCGAGAGCAGCCTGGATCTGCGGGTCCAGAAAGCCGCCGCCGACGCGGTCCGCGATCTGAAACAGACCGCCTCACTGGTCGCGGTCAGACCGTCCTCCGGCGAGATCCTGGCCGTCGTGAACAACCAGGGCGGTTTCAACCGGGCCCTGGACGGCAACTACCCTCCCGGCTCGACCTTCAAGGCGATCACCGGGGTCGGGCTGCTGGCCGAGGGGATGACGCCCGCCGAACGGACCACCTGCCCCAAGGACGTCAAGGTCGGCGGTCTGCCGATCCGTAACTCCCACCACGCCGGATACGGCTCGGTGAGCTTGTCCGACGCGTTCGCCTACTCCTGCAACACCACCTTCGCCCCGCTGGCCAAGGAGCGGCTGGGCGCCGACAAGCTGCTGAGCACCGCCGAGCTGTTCGGCTTCAACAGCCAGCTCAACATCGGCGTCCCTGCCACGAAGGGCAGCTTCCCCCGGGCCCAGAGCGACGCCGAGCTCGCCGCCGAGTCCTTCGGCCAGGGCCGGATCACCGCCAGCCCGCTGCTGATGGCCTCGGTCGCCGCCACGCTGGCCGACGGCACCTGGCGCCCGCCGACCCTGGTCCCCTCCGTCAAGCAGAAGGCCGAGCCGCAGAAGCTTCCCGAGGGCGTCACGTCCCCGATCCACCAGATGATGTCCGCCGTGGTCACCAAGGGCACCGCCAAGGACGCCGGCCTGCCGGCCGGCACCCGGGGCAAGACCGGCACCGCCGAGTTCGGCTCGCAGGACGCGCTGAAGACCCACGCCTGGTTCATCGGATTCCGGGGCGACCTGGCCTTCGCGGTCATCGTGGAGGAGGGCACGGGCGGCGGGACGGTCGCCGCCCCGGTGGCCGCGCACTTCCTGCGCGCCCTCGGCTGACGCCGTACGGCAGGCGTTCCCAACCGGCGGACGCGACCGGGAGCGCGGGAGAACAGCCCCCGGGAAGCGTCCGCGGTTCCGCGCGCCCCGGCACAGCTCGATCACTCGTCCTCGCCGGCCCGGGTTCGCGTGCTCAGCGGGGGCCAAGGCCTGGCATGATGCGTTGAAGATCACATTTTGGGGAGGTCATCATGGTGAAGGAGACCGAGCTGCGGCATTTGCGCCGCTGTGTGGAGCTGGCTGCCGAGGCCCTGGAGGTGGGTGACGAGCCGTTCGGCTCCGTTCTCGTCGCCGCGGACGGGACCGTCCTGGCCGAGGACCACAACCGGGTGGCCTCCGGCGACCGGACCCGCCATCCGGAGTTCGAGCTGGCACGCTGGTCGGCGGCCAACATGACCCCTGCCGAACGTGCGGCGGCGACCGTCTTCACCTCGGGTGAGCACTGCCCGATGTGCGCCGCCGCGCACGGCTGGGTCGGGCTGGGCCGCATCGTGTACGTGAGCTCTTCGGAGCAGCTGGCGACCTGGCTCGCCGAGTTGGGAGTCCCCGCGCCTCCCGTGCGGACCCTGCCGATCCACCAGGTGGTCCCCGATCTCGTGGTGGAGGGCCCGATCCCCGATCTCGCGGAGCAGGTGCACGAGCTGCACCGCCGCTTCCACAGCTCGTCCTGAGAGGCCCGCAGGCCGGGCTTCGGTCCATGCCTGGCCACGGCCTGCACCCGGCAGGCACATGGACGTCGTGGGCTCTGCCGCGCGCACGACGTCCGCTGGTGGGAGCAACACCGCGCAGGGAAGGCCGCAGTTGCCGGGCTCGACGCCTGCGCCTGGTGCCGGTCGAGCGCCCTGGTGGCCAGTGGGCACGAGGTCGTGCCGCAGGGCCTGGCCTCGCTGGTTCAGGCTCAGATCCTGTTCGGCCTGCAGGAGCGCTGTCGATATGGTGCGCTGGCCTACCTCTACCCGGCTCCCGGTCCCCGAAGGGCTGAACACCCACGTGCTGGTCACCGAGAGCAGGGGGGTCGCCCTGCCGGCGGATCACCCGCTGGCCCCGCGTGCGGAGATTCCGTTCTCCGCGCTGCGGGACGAGCCCTTCATCGCGCTGCCCACCACGGCGGGACCGCTACGTGACTACTGGCTCGGCCGTGATGCCCGCGCCGGCGAGCCCGTCGTGGGCGTCACGGCGAACACCCCTGAGGAGGTTTTCGAGGCCGTGACCAGCGGGTTGGGCGTGGTGCTCGTGGCCGAGGGGAACGCGACGCTCTACAACCGGCCGGGCATGGTCTACCGGCCGGTGACGGGCCTGCCTCCGGGCGAGCCGGCCATCGCCTGGCGAAAGGGCGACCGTCGCCCTCAGGTCATGGCCTTCGTCGACGCCCTGCGTTGACCGGGCGTCTCGGCGGAGGCGTCAGCCTCCGCCCGCCGGGCGCATGCCGCGTAGCGCCGTCTCCACCACTGTGTCCGCGAACTCGGCGCTCAGCGGGCCGCTCCGGAACATCCAGCGGCTGAGCAGCGGCGCGAAGAGGAGGTCGACGGCGACGTCGAGATCCAGATCGGCGGCCAGGTCCCCGGCGCACTGGGCGCTGCGCAGCCGTTCCTTCTTGATCTCCTTCATGGGGAGGTCGAGCCGTTGGAGGTAGTCGGCGGCCAGCACGGGATCGTTGAGGATCTCGATGTTCAGTGCCCGCATCGGGCCGTCGTAGCGGGGATCGGACAGCTCCTCGGCGGTGGCCCGCAGGACGGTCTTCAGATCGGCCTCCAGGTCTCCGGTGTCGGGGAGTGCCGCTGTCCCGGTCTCCCCCTCGCTGAGCATGAGGAAGGCGTCGAAGAGCACCGCCCCCTTCGACGGCCACCAGCGGTAGATCGTCTGCTTGCCGGCACCTGCGCGGGCCGCGATGGCCTCGATGCTGAGTTTGGAGTATCCGACCTCGCCGACGAGCTCGAAGGCGGCGGCGAGAATCGCCCGCCGTGACCTCTCGCTGCGCCGGGTGGCGTCGGGCGCCGTCCTGTTCTGGCTCATGCCCTCGATCCTAGTACCCAGCGAACCGATACGGTCCGTCTCGACTCGGGCGCGGGACCGCCCTGGCGTCGAAGGCGTTCGAGCGAGACGGACCCTCCCGACCGGCCCCTCCGGGGCGTCGTAGAGCCACGGACGGACACGGCCCCGGGCGACCGGCTTCCACCACTCCCCGCCGGCCACGGCTCCGAGTGCGCGGCGGGCCCCTAGAAGGGGAGCGCGGCGGCCTCGTGGCGGAGAGCCAGGACGAGCAGGGTGGCGATCAGAGTGGCCATCAACACCCAGCTGACCATGATGATGATCGTTGATCGGCGAGGACGGCGGGGCGCCCGCCTCTTCTTCTTCGCGTCGTTCTTACGACGGCCGTGCTCCTTGCGCTGGACACGCTCGTTGAACGACTCCAGTCGTGCCGCCAGTCGCGGGTCCTCGTCGGTGAGGTGCCGCTCGATCTGCAGCAGTAGTCGCTCTTCGTCTTGCGACCAGGCCATGCCGTACCTCCCCGGAACGCAAGGCGTGTGCGAATTTCCTGCCCAATCGTGAAGATCATTATCCATTCCGAGACCCGTGATTTACCGCTTCTTTTCACGCGCGCCATCCACTCCACCACCACAGGCCCGCAGGCTGGACCCAGGACAGCGCGGCGGTGGGCGCACGGGATCGGGCGGCGCGCCGGCGACGGCCTGCCGCCGCCGGAAGATCCGCACTCCGCCGCCGGCGCCCGCCCGTCGCCCCGGGTTGTGGACGGCCTGAGAAGCGGGTGATTAATGCCTGTGAGGGTATTAATCACCTTGATGCGAAAAATTGGCATCATCGCGGTGCTTGATGCAACGGAGGAAGCCATGGCCGACCCGAAGAAGAAATCCGTCAAGGCCTCAGGCAAGCAGAAGAAGGCGGCGATCAGGGCGACGCGCGCCGCCAAGCAGGTCAAGAAGAACGGCGATTTTCTCAAAAACATATAAAACGGTCATAGCACTCGGAGCGCGCCGGACCGCCACAGCCGTGGAATCATGATCGGGCGACCGGAGCGAGCCCCCACCCGGTCACTCGATCATGGAGTGCCACGATGCCCGCCTACCTGCGATTCCCCACCATCTTCGGCGACGCGGTCGTCTTCGCCGCCGAGGACGACCTGTGGATGGTGTCCGCCGGCGGCGGGCGGGCCTTCCGGCTGACCGCGGGGGTGGCCGAGGCGGGATATCCCCGATTCTCCCCCCACGGCGACCAGCTCGCCTTCGCCGGGCGCGAGGAGGGGCCCGAAGAGGTCTACGTGATGCCCGCCGACGGCGGAGCGGCCCAGCGGATCACCTACCACGGAGCCCGCTCCACCGTCGCCGGCTGGGATCCCGATGGCGCCATCCTGTACGCCAGCGACGAGTCCCAGCCCTTCGAGGGCCAGAAGTGGTTGCACAGGGTCCGGCCGGACGGTGTCGCGGAGCGCCTGCCGTACGGCCCGGCCAACTCCATCTCCTACGGCCCGCAGATCGTGCTCGGCCGCAACACCGCCGACCCGGCACGCTGGAAGCGCTACCGGGGCGGCACGGTGGGCGACCTGTGGATCGGCGACGAGGAGTTCCGGCGGCTCATCGCGCTGCCGGGCAACCTGGCCTCCCCCTGCTGGGCCGGGGACCGGGTCTACTTCATCTCCGACCACGAGGGCGTCGGCAACGTCTACTCCTGCACCGCGGACGGTCGTGACCTGCGCAGGCACTCCGACCACACCGACTACTACGCCCGCAACCTGTCCGGTGACGGCAGCCGGTTGGTCTACCACGCCGGAGCAGAGCTCTATCTGGTCGAGGACGGGGAGTCACGTCCCATCGAGGTGTTCCTGCGCAGCTCCCGGACCCAGCGCAACCGGCGCTTCGCCCCTGCCGAGGACTTCCTCGACAGCGCCGCACTCAACCCCGACGGCACCGGCCTGGCCATCACCACCCGGGGCAAGGCGTTCTCCTTCGCCGCCTGGGAGGGCCCGGTCCGCCAGCACGGCGCGCTGTACGGTGTCCGCTACCGACTGCTGGCCTGGCTGAACGACGGCGAACGGCTCATCGCCGCGGCCAGCGACGACGGCGACCGGGAGGTGCTGGTCGTGCTCACCGCCGACGGTGTCACCGGACCGGTCCGCCTCGCCCACCTCGACACCGGCCGCGTCACCGCGCTGGAGGTCTCCCCGAAGGGCGACAGGGTCGCGGTCGCCAACCACCGCAACGAGCTGCTCATGGTCGAGCTCTCCGAGGGAGAGCCGACCGACTCCACGAGCGTGGTGATCGACTCCAGCAGGTTCGGCGCCATCGAGGATCTCGCCTGGTCCCCCGACGGCCGCTGGCTCGCCTACGCCTGCTGCGACACCGCGCAGACCACGGCCATCAAGCTGTGCCGGGTCGAGACCGGGGAGACGTTCCCCGCCACCCGACCGGTGCTGTCGGACACCTGTCCCGCCTTCGACCCCGGCGGCGACTATCTCTACTTCATCGGCCAGCGCGTCTTCAACCCGGTCTACGACGAGCTCCAGTTCGATCTGGGCTTTCCCCTCGGTTCCCGCCCCTACGCGATCGGGCTCCGCGCCGACGTCCGCTCTCCCTTCGTCCCGGAGCCCCGCCCTCTCAAGGACGACGACGACAAGGACGACGGTGACGGAGAGGAGGAGACCGAGGTGATCATCGATCTGGAGGGCATCTGGGACCGCGTCGTCACCTTCCCCGTCCCGGAGGGGCGCTACGACCGCATCGCCGGGATCAAGGGCAAGGCCGTCTACCTCACCTTCCCCGTCGAGGGCAGCCTCGGCGACGACTACGCCGACTCCTCCGACGGCACACTGCACGTCTACGACTTCACCGACCAGAAGCAGGAGACCCTGGTCGATGACGTCTCGGAGTTCCAGCTCGGCCGTGACGGCGCCACGCTGCTCTACCAGTCGGGGAAACGGCTGCGGATGATCAAGACGGACGAGGCGCCCGAGGAGGACGACGGCATCGGCCGGGACAGCGGATGGATCGACCTGTCGCGGGTCAAGGTGTCCATCCGCCCGGAGGCCGAGTGGCGGCAGATGTTCCGCGAGGCCTGGCGGCTGCAGCGGGAGAACTTCTGGGCCCAGGACATGGCCGGGATCGACTGGGAGGGCGTCTACCGGCGTTACCTTCCGCTGGTGGACCGGGTCACCACCCGGGGAGAGTTCTCCGACCTGCTGTGGGAGCTGCTCGGCGAGCTCGGCACCTCCCACGCCTACGAGAGCGGGGGCGCCTACCGCTCCCGGCCGCACTACCGGCAGGGCAAGCTCGGCGTCGACTGGTCCGTCGAAGACGGCCTCTACCGGATCGCCCGGATCGTCGGCGGCGACCGCTGGGACCCCGACTCCACCTCACCGCTCAACCGTCTCGGGGTGGACGTCCGGCCCGGCGACACCGTACTGGCCGTCAACGGCCAGCCCGTAGGGCCACAGGCCGGGCCGGACGAGCTCCTGGTCAACCAGGCCGACCAGGAGGTCCAGCTCACCGTAGGACGCGGGCAGGAGCGACGGACCTTCGACGTGAGGGCCATCGGCGACGAACAGCCGGGCCGCTACCGCGACTGGGTGGAGGCCAACCGGGCCCACTGTCACGAGCGCAGCGGCGGCCGGATCGGCTACCTGCACATCCCCGACATGGGCCCGGAGGGCTACTCCGAGTTCCATCGCGGTTTCCTCACCGAGTACGACCGTGAGGGCCTGATCGTCGACGTCCGCTTCAACGGCGGCGGACACGTGTCGGCCCTGCTGCTGGAGAAGCTCTCCCGCCGCCGCCTCGGCTACAACTTCCCTCGGTGGGGCGTGCCCGAGCCCTACCCCGAGGAGTCCCCGCGAGGCCCGATGGTCGCCGTCACCAACGAGTGGGCCGGGTCCGACGGCGACATCTTCAGCCACACCTTCAAGCTGCTGGGCCTGGGCCCGCTGATCGGCAAGCGCACCTGGGGCGGGGTGATCGGCATCTGGCCCCGCCACCAGCTCGCCGACGGCACGGTCACCACCCAGCCGGAGTTCTCCTTCGCCTTCGACGACGTGGGCTGGCGGGTGGAGAACTACGGCACCGACCCCGACATCGAGGTGGATATCACCCCGCAGGACTACGCCCGGGGCGTGGACACCCAGCTCGAGCGGGCGATCGAGGTGGCCCTGGACCGCCTGGTCACCCATCCTCCCCACACCCCCAACCCGGCGGACCGGCCCCGGCTCATGGTTCCGCGCCTGCCGCCTCGAGGAGCCGGCCGGCCAGCGCCGTGATCTCTCCACGTAGCTCGTCCGGCGTGATCACGGTGAACGGCCAGCCGAGCCCCGCCAGCATCTGCGCCATCCCGCCCAGGTGCTCGGCCCTCGTCTCCAGCAGGAGACCGTCGGCCGTCTCGGTGAGCGTCGCCGTGGACGCCGGGATCCGCCTGGCCGCCTCCTCCATGGTGGTGGCCAGGAGCACCTTCACCTCGTGCCGGTACGGCACCGCCGACAGTGACTCCAGCACGTGGGCCACCGGGTCGAACTCACCCGGGTCGTCGAAGGGCCGCCCGGTCCCCACGGCGCTCGCCACCCGGTCCACGCGGAAGGTCCGTATCTCCCGGCTGTCGTGATCGAACCCGGCGACGTACCAGCGCCCGGAGTGGAAGACGATGCCGTAGGGATCCAGATCGCGCTCGGAGGGCTCGCCCCGCCAGGACCGGTAGGACAGCCGCACCGTTTGCCTGCGCCGGACCGCATCGGCGAGTGCGAGCAGCGGCCCCGCCTTCGGGGTGCTCACCGGCGCCGGCGCTCTGGTGTGCCCCAGCGTCGCCGAGACCGCGGCGACGCGCTCGCGCAGCGCCTGCGGGAGAACCCGCTGGATCTTGGCCAGTGCGCTCTCCGTGGCCGTCTCCCCCACCGCGAGCCCGGTCCGCCGCCCGGCGAGCAATCCCAGCACCACCGCCGTGGCCTCGTCGTCGGTGAGCATCAGCGGCGGCAGCTTGTAGCCGGGCAGCAGCCGGTAGCCGCCGTGGCGCCCCCGCTCGGCCTCCACGGGCACCCCGAGCTCGGACAGTTTCACCGCGTAGCGGCGCACCGTACGCTCGTCCACCTCCAGCCGGTCGGCGAGTTCGGGGCCGGTCAGACCAGGACTGGCCTGCAACAACTCCAGCAGCGTGAGCACCCGGATGACGGTCATGGAAGTTCCTCGAAAATCAGGACTGATTATGTCCGGATTCGATCCTAGGGTGAAGTCAGGCAACCACGGAGGAAAACGATATGAGCACCTACGTTCTGGTCCCCGGTTTCTGGCTCGGCGCATGGGCCTGGGAGAAGGTCGTCCCGCCGCTGCGCGCGGCCGGCCACGAGGTCCACCCGGTCACCCTCACCGGCCTCGGCGACCGGGAACACCTGGCCGGCCCCGGGGTCGACCTTGAGACGCACATCCAGGACATCGTCAACGTCATCGTCTTCGCGGACCTGCACGACGTGATCCTGGTCGGCCACAGCGGCGGGGGCAACTCCGTCACCGGTGCGGCCGACCGGATCCCCGAGCGCATCGCGCGCGTCGTCTACCTCGACGGCGGCCCGCTGGCCGACGGCATGGCGCACATGGACGTCACCGAGCCCGAACAGAACGCGTTCATCGAGCGGCGGGTCGCCGAGCAGGGTGGCGGGACGGGCTACCCGCCGCCCTCCTGGGAGGAGCATGAGCGGGCCGGGGTGAGCCTGGAAGGGCTGGGCGACGCCGAGCGCGAGTGGTTCGCCTCCCGGGCGAGCGTCCAGCCGTATGGCGCCATGACCCAGCCGCTGGCGCTCAAGGGCGGAGCGGAAGGGCTGCCCAAGACGCTCATCACGTGCTCCTTCCCCCTTGAGCAGGTCCACGCGATGATCGCGGCAGGCCACCCGCTCTTCGCGGCGCTGGCGGGACCGGAGTGGAGCTTCGCCTCGGTCCCCACAGGCCACTGGCCGATGTTCTCCAAGCCCGCGGAGACGGCGGCCGCGCTCGCCGCACTGACAGGCTGAGATCAGCCGGGGGCGGCACGGCCTCTCCCCGGCGGCCCGCCGGGAGGAGGCCTTCGAGCCGGGCGGGCACCGGGTCAGGACTGGATCCCGAGATTCCACACGGGTTCCCCGGCCCAGTCGCGGACCGTCTCGAAGGTCCGCTGGGCGATCAATTGCTGACCTGCGGCATTGGGATGGAAGAAGTCCCATCTGCTGAGGTGGTCCAGCGTGAACCGGGTGGCGAACAGGGCGTTGCCGTCGAACCTGCAGGCCGGGCCGTACGCGGCGCAGACCCTGGCCAGGGCGGCGTTGTAGGCGACGACCCTGTCGCGCACCCGGTCGCGGCGGGCCCGGTCGGCCGCGGCGGTCGAGGTGGGCCTGGCCAGCATGGTGGGGCAGATCCGGCCGAGCGCCCAGAATCCACGCGCCACCACGTTGTCCCTGCCGACCCGCCAGAGCCGCTTGAGGTCGGGGATGCTCGCCACGAACACCCTGCCGCCGGGACGTCCGGCCTGGAACAGCTTCAACGCCTCGGTCACCCGGCTCTGGTAGACCGCCACCGGAGTCATCAGCCGCTCCTCGGACACGCAGGCGTCCTGGGCGCCGATCAGGACCGTCACGTAGTCGGCGCGCCGCGCGACGGCCCCGGCCATCTGCCCGGCGAGGTTGGCGCTGGTCGCACCGGGGACGGCGAGGTTCACGTTGTGCCCGGTGATGCCCTCGTCCAGGCTCCGGAGCCTGAGGTAGTGGCTCAGGACGGCCTGGCCGTCACCCGCGGCCCAGGAGCGCGAGGCGCAGGGAACGTACCAGCCGCAGGCGTTGAACCCGGCGCTGATCGAGTCTCCCGTGGCGACCATCACCACGGGCCGCCACGGCTCGGCGGCGCTCACGGCCGCCGGTGACGTCGCCCAGGCGGCCGTGAGCGTCACGACCCCTGTGAATGCGGTCACAGTCCTGCGAGCCATGGCACCTCCGGCTGAGAGATCAGGTCCGCTTCGGATGTATCACCGCAGGACAGCGTGGTGCTCTCCGTTGACCGGGTGCCTTGGTTTTCTTGACGGAGCGTGGCGTCCACGCGGTCCGCTGTGCGGAGTGGGCAATAGCCGTCGAACACGTTCAGTTTCCGGCATAGAGTATTCCGGTGAGTGTCGCGCTCGGATTGACCCGTCCCCTCGTGGTGAGAACCACACTCGTCGCCGACCCTGGCGACCTGCTCGCGCGACTTCCCGAGGCCGCCCCCTACGCCTGGATCAGGCATGGCGAGGGTCTGGTGGCCTGGGGGGAGGCCGCACGGGTGACCGTGCCACCCGGTCCCCGGCGTTTCGAGTGGGCCCGCGCCTGGCTGTCGGACATCTTCGGTGAGGCCCATGTCGAGGACGAGGTGGGCGCCCCCGGCTCGGGTCCGGTGGCCTTCGGCTCCTTCACCTTCGATCCGGATGCCCGGGGCTCGGTCCTCGTCGTCCCGCAGGTCGTCCTGGCCCGCCGCGACGGCCGCGCCTGGCTGACCACCCTCGGCGAGGAGCGACTCGACCTGATCACCCCGCTCCGCGACCCCGGCAGGATCCGCTACGGCGACGGCAGCCTGACCGCTCCCGAGTGGGAGCACGTCGTGGCACGCGCCGTACGGCGGATCCGGTCGGGCCGTCTGGAGAAGGCCGTGCTCGCACGTGACCTGACCGCCACGGCCGAGCAGGAGATCGACGTCCGCCTGCTGCTGTCACGTCTGGCCCGTCGCTATCCGGAGTGCTACACCTTCTCCTGCGCCGGCCTGGTCGGCGCCACCCCCGAACTGCTGGTCCGGCACACCGGCGAGACGATCGAGTCGTTGGTGCTGGCCGGAACGGCTTCCAGGGGCACCGATCAGGCGGACGACGAGGCCCGCGGCGCCGCCCTGTTCGCCTCGGAGAAGGACCGCTACGAGCACACCTGCGCGGTGGAGTCGGTCCGGGAGTCGCTGGACCCGCTCTGCTCGGAGCTGAAGGTGCCCGAGGAGCCCGAGCTCCTGCTCCTGTCCAACGTCCAGCACCTGGCCAGTCCGGTGACGGGACGGCTGTCGGCCGGCGCCTCGGTCCTCGACGTGGTGGCGGCCATGCACCCGACCGCCGCCGTCGGCGGCACGCCCACGGAGACGGCGCTCGGCGTCATCCGCGAGCTGGAGGGCATGGACCGCGCCGGTTACGCCGGTCCGGTCGGATGGATCGACGCCCGGGGAGACGGCGAGTGGGGCATCGCGCTGCGTTGCGCCCAGATCAGGGGTTCCAGGGCCCGCCTGTTCGCCGGCTGCGGCATCATGGGCGACTCCGTGCCGGCCTCGGAGCTCGCCGAGGCCCAGGCCAAGTTCCGGGTGATGCAGTACGCCCTGGAGGGCTGACACCTTCCCGCCCGCGCGGAACCCGGCCCACGGGGAGGCCGGGTTCCGCGCGGGGGGTGATCAGGATCCGAGATAGCGCAGTACGGCGAGCACCCGGCGGCTGTAGCCGGTGACGTGCAGGAGCCCGAGCTTGTCGAAAATGGCGTTGACGTGCTTTTCGACGGCGCTCTGGGAGACGCTGAGCCGCTGGGCGATGGAGGCGTTGGTGCAGCCCTGGGCCATGTGGTCCAGCACGTCCCGTTCGCGGGGGGTGAGCCGGGCCAGCGGGTCGACATGGGTGGTGCGGGCCAGAAGCTGGCGCACCACCTCGGGGTCGAAGGCCGCTCCTCCGGCGCCGACCCGGTCGAGCGCGTCGAGGAAATCGCCGACCTGGGCCACCCGGTCCTTGAGCAGGTAACCCACACCGTCCACGTCACCGCTCATCAGCTCGGTGGCATAGCGCTTCTCGACGTACTGCGACAGGACCAGCACGCGTGTCCCGGGCCGGCGGCGCCGGATCTCCAGGACCGCCCGGAGCCCCTCGTCGGTGTGGGTCGGCGGCATCCGCACGTCGGCGACCACGATGTCGGGCCCGTGCTCGGCCACCGCCTCGATGAGCGACGCGCCGTCGCCGACCGCGGCCGGGACCTCGTGCCCCTCCTCCACCAGCAGCCGGACCAGTCCTTCGCGCAGAAGCGTCGAGTCTTCGGCCAGGATCACCCGCATGGGAGCTCCGCGGTGACCGTGGTGGGACCGCCGGGTGGGCTGTCCACGTGGAAACGCCCATCCAGCGCCGCCACCCGGCGGGCGAGACCGGAAAGTCCCCCGCCCGACGGGTCGGCGCCACCGCGCCCGTCGTCCCGTGTCCGCACGACCACCACCGTTCCTTCCTTGAAGATCTCCACGGTGACCGCACCGGCCGCCGCGTGCTTGGCGGCATTGGTGACGGCCTCGCAGACCACGAAGTACGCCGCCGTCTCCACCTGCCCGGCGAGACGTTCGGCAAGACCGTAGTGGACCGTGACCGCCATCCCGGCACGCTCGGCGACACCTGCGAGGGCGTCTCTCAGCCCCAGGGAGTCCAGGCCGGCCGGGTAGACCCGCCAGGCCACCTCCCGCAGGTCGCCCAGCGCCGCCCTGGCCTCGTCGTGGGCCTGGCGGAGCAGCTCGTCGAGGAGCTCCGGCGCCCGCCCCCTGCGGGCGCGGCCGATCAGCATGGCCAGCGCGACCAGCCGCTGTTGCACGCCGTCGTGCAGGTCGCGCTCGATGCGCCTGCGCTCCTGGTCGACGGCCGTCACGATGCCCGCGCGGGTCTCGGCCAGCTCGGTGATCCGGCGTTCGAGCAGCTCGGTGGAGCTCGGCGTGAGCGCCCGCCGGGCCACCCACCGTTCCAGGGTGACCAGCCCGACCAGCCCCATGATCTCCAGAAAGAGCAGCACCAGCCCGGCGACCGCGAAGTAGAACGCGAGCGGCACGGTCGGTTCCATACCGTCGAACGGCTCGCCCCGTCCCCAGCGCCAGGCGAGCTGCGTCCCGACGCCGATCCCGGTCACCAGCAGCACGAGCACCAGGCCGCCCAGCACCCCGACCGGCCAGCGCCACAGCAGGTAGCGCACCGCCCGCCGTCCGTCGTAGCCGGATACATCGGCATCGCCGAGCAGGCTCAGCCGCCACATCTCGGCGTCGGCCAGCCGTACGGCCGCGGCGAACACGTGCCGCCGCGCCCGGGGGACGGCCAGGGCCGGGGCCGCGGCCAGGAGGAAGAGCAGTTCGATCAGCGCCGAGGGAATCCCGAGTGCGAGTCCCGCCAGCGCACGGCCGGCCCTTGTCACCATGGTCATCGCTGCGCGTGGTGCCTGCCCTTGCGCCTGTCCTTCAGCCGGACCACGGTGAAGACCACCGCGGCGAGCACCACGATGCCCAGAACGGCCTTGGACAGGATCCCTGCGTAGCCCTCGACCAGCGACCAGTTCTCTCCCAGAAGGTATCCGGCCATCACGAAGACCGTGTTCCAGATGAGGCTGCCCAGTGTGGTGAGAAGGGTGAAGACCGCCACCGGCATGCGCTCGACCCCAGCCGGAATCGAGATGAGGCTGCGGAAGATGGGGATCATCCGGCCGAAGAAGACGGTCTTCCTGCCGTGCCGGGCGAACCAGGCCTCGGTCTTCTCGATGTCGGAGACACTGATCAGGGGAAGCCTCCCGGCGATGGCCACCACCCGTTCACGGCCCAGCAACGCCCCGATCCCGTAGAGTGCCAGCGCGCCGACCACGGAACCCAGGGTGGTCCACAGGATGGCGTCGAACAGGGTCATATTCCCCTTGTTGGCGGTGAACCCCGCCAGCGGCAGGATCACCTCGCTCGGCAGCGGCGGGAACAGGTTCTCCAGGGCGATCGCCACTCCGGCCCCGGGCGCTCCCAGGGTCTCCATAAGGTTGATCGCCCACCCGGCGATTCCGCCAACATCGGTTGCACTCATGGCGGTAAGGCTAAAGAAAGCATGAGATGTCAGAAATGAGGATCACCATCGAGTGCTCCTCGCGCGCACCCCAGGGTGCGGGATGGGGAAAACCTCAGGTGCCGGCCACACAGACGGGACCACTGCCCGGACCACCCGCGATTCCGCAGGTTTCCGCACGTCAAGGGCACTCTCGGCGGCCGGGGGAGGACGACGGCCCAGGGTGGGGGCCGGATTCCGGCACCGGAGGGGCGGGGGGGCCGGGCATGTGGGCCGTAAAGTTCCGCGACAGCGTGTGATCTATCCCATATTTACCCCGGTGGGACATGACGCGCACCTGGGCGTGGTTCACCGGGCGGGCATCGGTCAGGTCTCCCTGAGATAGACCGTCTCTCCGGTCTCGACCTCCGCCCGGCCCGCCGTCAGGGTGGCGACCCAGTCGGGGAAGACGGCCAGGTCCGCCTCCCGCACCGCGACCTGGAAGCCGACCTCGGCTCCGTAGACGACCCCCCTGACCTCGTACGGCGAGACACGCAGGTCGTTCTCCAACCGCCCCGCCTGGACGTGGTCCACGGTCACCGACATGACTCTGGCGGGCACCATCCCGACCAGGGACGCGAGGTCAAGCGTCTTGCCGACCGACGAGCCGTATGCCCTGACCAGCCCGCCCGCACCCAGCTTGACCCCGCCGAAGTAGCGCGTGACCACCGCCGCCACGTCGCCGAGCCCGCGGCGCAGCAGCGTCTCCAGCATCGGGGTCCCGGCGGTGCCACCGGGCTCCCCGTCGTCGTCGGCCCTCTGCGCCGGCCGGTCTCCGCCGATCACGTAGGCGGAGCAGTTGTGCGTGGCGTCGCCGTGCAGCCGCCTGCGCCCGGCGAGAAACTCCCTGGCCGCCTCCTCCGAGGCCACCGGAGCGACCGCGCAGATGAACCGTGATCGCTTGATCTCGATCTCGTGCTCGATGACGTCTTCCAACGTGAGGTACGGCTCAGCCATCCGGACAGGCTATCGGCGAGTGCGGATCGCCCGGCCGGCTCCCCACCGGGCGCGCACCCGGCCCCGTCGCCTCAGGATGACCGCAGGTCAGATCGTGTTCTCGTGGATGTGCGCGATGAGCCACTCCTCCTCGACCAGGCGCAGCACAGCGGTGGTCCGTACGATCTCCGGCTCACCCTCGGCGAAGTCCACCTGGAGCAGGTAACGGGCGAGCGCGGTCTCCCCCCAGACGTCGACGATCTCGTCACGGGCGCGCACGCCGGTCTCCTCGGGGCCGTCGACGGGCCGGGCGTCCCGGACCTTGTCGAGCTGCGCCCCGCTGGTGATCAGTGTGGGATCCGCCGAGTCCCAGATCGTTGCCTCCGGGTGGAGCAGCCGGTCGATCCCGGCGCGGTCACCGCGTCGGTAGGCGTCGTACATCGCCGTGATGACCGCCCAGACGGCTTCGCGTGGCACGTTCGCATCTCCCTCGCAGAGTGGTTGTCCTTCCACGTTAGAGGTCTACTGTCCCGCCCTTCTCCCTTTACAAAGTAGATCTGCGGCGGAAGGGCACGCCGTCCCCGGTGCCGCGCCGGGGGCCACTCAGCCGGGCGGCTCACCCCGGCTCAGCTCGTGGGCAAGCTGCTCAAGCTCGGCACCGCCCGCCATCAGGGAGGTCAGCTCCTCGCGGGTGACGTCCCCCTTGCCGTACTCCCCGAGGCTCGCGCCCCGGTTGAGCAGCAGGAACCGGTCGCCGATCGGGTAGGCGTGGTGAGGGTTGTGGGTGATGAAGACGACCCCCAGCCCCCGGTCGCGGGCCTGGGCGATGTAGCGGAGCACGACCCCGGCCTGTTTGACCCCCAGGGCGGAGGTCGGCTCGTCCAGGATGAGCACGCGGGCGCCGAAGTGGACGGCGCGGGCGATGGCCACGGACTGGCGCTCGCCGCCGGACAGAGTGCCCATCGGCTGGTCGACGTCACGGATGTCGATGCCCATGGAGCGCAGCTTCTCGCGGACCACGCGCTTGGCCCCGGCCACGTCGAAGCGGCGTAACGGGCCCCGGCCGAGCACGGGCTCCGAGCCGAGGAAGAAGTTCCGCCAGACCGACATCAGCGGGACCATCGCCAGATCCTGGTAGACCGTCGCGATGCCCCGATCGAGGGCGTCGCGGGGGCTGGTGAAGGCCGCGGGCGCCCCGTCCACCAGATACTCCCCCGAGTCGGGCGCGTGCATGCCCGACAAGATCTTGATCAGTGTGGACTTTCCCGCGCCGTTGTCGCCCAGGACGCAGGTCACCTCCCCCGGGCACACCCGCATGGAGACGTCCCGCAGCGCGATCACGCCGCCGAACGTCTTGCCCACGGCGCGCACCTCCAGGAGGCGGGCGGCGGCCTCCCCCGCGCCCGCCGCCCGTGACGCGCCCGCGCCGGGGGGCTCCTGGCCGGGTGGGCCGGCCGCACTCTCCCCGCGCGCGGGCCGCCCGGGCACGGCGTCCGAGGATCTCCCATCGGTTGCGGTCAACGTTTCGCCTCCTCCGCGTAGCGACGGACGAGCCGGTTGGCGAGGGTCGCCAGCAGCAGCATGGCGCCCAGGAAGAACGTGAACCAGTCCGCGTCCCAGCCGGCGAACACGATGCCCTTGTCCGCCATACCGAAGATCACAGCGCCGATCGCGGCCCCGATCGCGGAGCCGTACCCGCCGGTCAGCAGACAGCCGCCGATCACCGCCGCGATGATGTAGACGAACTCCTGGCCGATGCCCGAGTTGGCCTGCACCGACGTGAAGCGCAGCGCCAGGATCGAGCCGACCAGCCAGGCGGCCGCCGCGGTCGTCATGAACAGCGCGATCTTCGTCCGTTCGGCGGGGACCCCGACGGCACGCGCGGCCTGATCATCGCCCCCCACAGCGAAGATCCAGTTTCCGGCTCTGGTCCGCATGAGGACCCAGGTGGCCAGCGCGGTGACGCCCAGCCACCACAGGATGGCCACCCGGAAGTCGGTGCCGCCTGCCGAGACGGTCCCGGCCAGCACGGCCCGCGCCCCCTCGTATCCCTCGGCCTTGCGCAGCCCGCTGACCTGGACGGTCCCGGTCAGGGCCTTGGTGACGCCCAGGTTGGCGCCCTGCAGCATCAGGAACGTGCCGAGCGTGACGATGAAACTCGGCAGTTTGGTCCGGACCACGATCAGCCCGTTCAGGAAGCCGATCACCAGGGCCGCCGCGAGGGCGACGAGCATCGCCGTCCAGACCGCGAAGCCGTACCGGGTGGCGAGGAGGACCATGATCAGACCGGTGGTGCCGGTGAGCACCCCGGCCGACAGGTCGAACTCGCCACCGATCATCAGCAACGCGATCGCCACCGCCATGATGCCGAGGGTGGAGGCCGGGTCCAGCCAGTTGGCCACGCCCTCGATCGAGCGGAACGTGGCCGACTGGCTCGCGAAGAACACGAAGACCGCGACCGCGCCCACCGCCGCGCCCAGTTCCGGCCGGATCAGCAGCCGCCGGGCCAGGCCGGTGCGGACGAGCCGCTCGTCCGCCACCGTCACCGGGTGCCGCTCTCGGCGAGCTTGGCCACCTGTTCGGCGTTGTCCTTGGTGACGAATCCCGGGCCGGTGTTGACCGGCAGGCCACCGCCGACGGTGTTGAGGTTGTCGCGGTAGAGGACCAGGAAGGTGATCGGCAGCCAGCCCTGGAGATACTGCTGCTGGTCGACGGCGAACAGGACCTCGCCGTCCTTGATGGCGGTGACCACATCGGCCGACAGGTCGAAGGTGCCGAGCCTGGCCTTGGAGCCACTGTCGGCGATCGCGTCCCGGGCGGCGATGGCCACGGCGGGGTTCAGGGTGAGCACGCCGTTGAGGGAGGGGTCCGACTGAAGCCTGGCCTTGATCTTGGAGGTGGCGTCGACGAGGTTGCCCACGTCCACCTGGAGCCGCTCGACCGTGCCGCCCATGCCCTCGGTCGCGCCTTTGCAGCGCTGGTCGAGGCCCACGTTCCCGGCTTCATGGATGACGCAGAGCAGCTTGGTGACACCCTCGGCCTTGAGCTTCTCCCCCGCGCCGCGCCCGGCCACGTCCTCGGACTGGCCGACGTGGGTGATCGCGCCGAACTCCCGGGACCTGTCCCCGCCGGAGTTGATCGTGATCACCGGGATTTTCGCCGCCACGGCCTTGCCGACGGCCTCCTTCAGCGCATCCGGGTTGGCCATGGAGACCACGATGCCGTCGACCTTCTGGCTCACGGCCTGGTCGATGAGCTGGGACTGGCGTGCCGGGTCGCCGTCGCCCTGGTAGCTCACCGTGACGCCGTACCGCTTGCCCGCGGCCTCGGCGCCGTTCTTGACCACGTCCCAGAAGGCGTCTCCCGAGTTTGCGTGGGTGATGACGGCGAAGGCGCCCGCCTTGGCCGCCGCCGCCGGAGCCGAGCCGGCCGCCGGCCCCGCACCGTCCTGTCCGCCGCCCGAGCCGGCTGAGCAGCCGGTCAGGGCGGAGAGACCCAGCACAGCCGTGAGGACCAGCCCTGTCGTCCATTTCATCGATAACCTCCGCGCGTCGCCTCGCCGGATCCCCCCGCCTCTGGTTTGTAACCATCGCATTACCTGGCTGTCAACGATTTGTCGTGACATTAGGACTTAGACCTGGTTTCACAATGAGCTCGAGGTGTCCATCTTGGGTGCAGGGCGTGGTCGCATCCACCGATGTCGCGAGGCGCAGAGCACCGACTCGCCCCTGAATCTTCAAGGAGAACTTCGTCTTCGTTGTTGACGATATTTCAATGCCTACCCTGATCTTGTCTCTGGTAGAGACAACGTTCGACGTATCCTGTGGACGCAGGACTCCGCGTCGGGCGTGGTAGTAATGAGACCCGCGGAGGAGGCCGGACAGACAAGTTGGTGCACCATGACCGAGCACTTCCTCGGCGTTCTCGGCATCGGCGAGGCGCTGGGGGTGAGTCGGCACGCGGTGCACAAGTGGCGCTCCCGCTATCCGAGCGATTCGAGTCACCCGTTTCCCGAGCCCGACGTCGAGGTCGACGGAGCTCCCGGCTGGCGGGCTGATCGACTGGAAGAAATAGTGCGGTGGCGCAACGGCCTACCGGGTCGCGGCGCAGGCGGAGGCCGTCCTTCCGCCGCACGTCAGGAGTATCTCAGGGCAGCGGCGGTTCGCGGCTTGGACCGAGACGAAGCGGTGCGCGCACTCGTCACGTTCACCGAAGAGTTTCCCGAGATGACCGAGCCGGAAATCTGCGCCTGGCTCATCGAGAAATGGCGTAGGTAGCGCTTCCCGGCGACACCCCACACGGAAGGCGATGACGCATGCCCGAAATCGGCGGGAATACCGCACCGGGATTCGAAGGAGTGCGTGAGGCGTCCGCGGCCGATCTGGCCGGCGACCAGGAACCGGAGGTCGGCCGCCCTCCCGGCATGGTTGAAGATCTTGTCCCGGACTCGCCAGGGGAGCGGGTCGTGCCACTGCTGCCGGCCCGTCGCCTGCGGCGTCACCACTACCCGGGCCGCAACCCGCCCGGCGACCTCCCACCTTCGGACCCTTGTTTTTACCTCAGCAGGGGCTATATTTGCCCTAATCGGAGTAGGAATTAGGGGTAACAATGACATCCCTGCCGGATTTCCTGACAATCGGTGCCCCGAAGGCCGGGACGACCGCACTGCACGCGGCGCTGGCCCGTCACCCGGGGCTCTTTCTGTCACGGGTGAAGGAACCGAAGTTCTTCCTCACCGACGGCCCGCCGCCGACCAGGGGCGGTCCCGGCGACGCCCAGACCTACCGTGAGCACGTCTGGCGCCGCGAGGACTACGGGGCCCTGTTCGGTGCGGCTCCCCCGGGCACGCTGACCGGCGAGTCCACCCCGTTCTACCTGTACGACCTGGCCGCGCAACGGCGCATCCGCGCGGCGATCCCCGGAGCCAGGCTGATCGTGGTGCTGCGCGACCCGGTGGAGCGGGCCCACTCCAACTGGACTCATCTGTGGTCGGCCGGGCTCGAGCCGGTCGGCGACATGGTGCGGGCATGCGAGGAGGAGGAGCGGCGGATCGCGGCGGGCTGGGCCCCGTTCTGGCACTACCGCAGGATCGGCCGGTACGGCGAGCAGCTCGCACACCTGTTCACCCTGTTCCCCCGGGAGCAGGTGCTGGTCTTCCGCTACCGCGACCTGGTCGACCGGCCGATCGACACCCTGGACCGGATCTGCCGTTTCCTCGACGTCGAGACCGGCGTCATCACCGAGGTCCCACGGGAGAACGTGACCGCCCATCCGGAACCGACGGGCGCCCACCTGCTGCTGTCGCGGGCACTGCGGACCGGAGCGGCGGTGGGCAGGTTCCTGCCGTCGCGGCTGAGCGGGGCGCTGACCGACCCGCTGGAGCGCCGGCTCCAGCAGCGGGCCCGCTCCCGCCGACCGCTGACCTGGGAACAGCGGGAGCGCCTGATCGGCTATTTCGCCGAGGACGTGGCGCTGCTGCAGCAGGTGACCGGCGAGGACTTCAGCGACTGGCTGCGCCCCCGGGAACGGTCCGGCGGCCTGGTCGGCGTCCGCCCCGCCGGTCAGCGCCAGGCCCGCAACGGACGCCCGCACCACAGCGGAGAACAGGCATAGCGGAGACAGGAGCGGACAGGACGGGTGGTACGGCCCCGCCGGCTGCGCGGTCGGGGCCGTACCACCCCTGGCCCCGCCGGAGGTGTCAGCGCAGTTCGGTGCGGAGCTCGTGCGCCCCGTCCGGGCGGGTGTACTCGTAGTAAAGCCGCCGCCCGCCCCCCGGCAGGTCCACGATGTCCATGTAGCGCAGGCCACCGCCGGCGTGCGGCGAGACGGCGGCGGGCCCGGTGCCGATCGGGGTCAGCTCGGCCGGATCGGTACCGACGGCCACCCCGGTCTTCTCCTCGTAGTTCTCCGCCGCGGTGGCCCTGCCGTCGTAGAGGGCGACGATCCCGTCGTCCAGGAAACGGACCGCCGCGATCCGCGCGCCCCGGGCGTCCCAGGCACCGGGCCTGCCGCTGAGCGCCGTACCCTGCCAGATCCACTCCAGTCCGTCGGAGCTGGTGGCGTAGTCGCTCACCATCCGGTCGGCCTCCTCGGCCTCGGCCAGGGGGTGGCAGGAGGCCCACAGATGCCATACGCCGCCCCGCCGTACGATCACCGGGTCCTTGACCCCGGTCTTGGGGTCGCCGGGCAGCACGGTCCGGCGGTGCCGCGGGTCGAACCCGGACGGATCGTCGGCCTCCAGCACCTCCACCCGCCAGTGCTTGGTGCCGTGAGTGGCACAGCTCAGGTAGAGCCGCCAGCGGCCCTCGGGGGTGCGGACCAGGGTGGGACGCTCCAGCGACTCGGTGTCCATCTCCTGCCTGCCGATCGTGAGCAGGGTCTCGAACCGCTCACCGTCCGCCGACCGGGCGACGACGACGGCGTAACCGCGCCCTTCGCCGATCGGGCGGCGCAACCGGTACGCCAGGTAGATCACCCCGTCGTCCGCCACCGCGCTCGGAGCGCCCGCCCAGTGGCCCGGGCCCGGCTCAGCCGACTCGATCGCCACCACGGAACGGTCAGGGGCAGGGAGAAAGTCTTCGATGGTCGGCACGGTACCGACCGTAGACAACGCTTCCTTCGCACTCATCGGGAATCACCAATCGTGGCCACAAGTTTGATCGCCTTTTGACGACCGCCGGTTCAGGTCGTTCTCGGTGCCTCTCGCGGCCGGGCGCCCGGCCGCCCGGGCGTCCCACGGCGCTCACGGACGGCGGAGCGTCGTGGTGGGCAGCGGGATGGCGGGGAACGGGTTGTCGGGGGGCAGCACGAGCCGCCGGACCTCCTGCGGGCGCGTGGCGGCGTCCAGGTGGAGCAGGGCCGCCCCGATCCCCGCCGCGCCGACCATGTAACCCGTGTCGGCGGTGACCTCCCAGGGGCGCAGCCGTCGATAGGCCTGGTACCACCGGGAGCCCCGCCCGTCGTGCCGGGTGGCCCGGCCGATCAGGTCTCTCCCCAGCTCGTGGGCGAACTCCAGATGCGCCTCGTGGCCGGTCACCGCCCAGAGTCCCACGGACAGCTCCATCAGGCCGGCCGTGCCGCAGCACTGGCACGCCACGTTCCAGTGTCCCGCCGTCTGGCGGCCGGGAGTGCCGTTGCGGACGATCCCCGCGGCCAGCCGCTCCACCCAGTCGAGGTCTCCGGCGTCGCCCGCGACCCGGTACAGCTCGTAGAACATCCGCGCCACCCCGGCGGAGCCGGAACAGAATCCCAGGTAGTGCAGGTCGCGGCCCTGCGGGATGTGGTGCGGGACCACCGCGCACCGCTTGGTCACGGCGCTGACCGCCCGGACGAAGTCGGCCCCTCTCCTGGCGGCCTTCAGGAAGTCGGCCTGTCCCGTCAGGCCGTACAGACGGGCGAGCAGGAAGGCCGTGCCCGCCGTGCCGGGCAGGAAACCGGGGGTGACGGCGTCCAGCGGCAGGTCGGCGCAGGCGCCGTGACCGAACCGGTGGCCGGGTACGGCGAGCGTGGCGATGCGCGCGCCCGCCTCGACGGCGATCTCCTGGTAGGCGGGGACGCCCAGGATGCCCGCGGCGTGCAGGAGTCCCAGGATGATCCCGCCGTCGCCCCGTTGCGCGGGGTCACCGGTCCAGCCGAGGCCGCCGTCGACGGGACGGGCGCTGCGCACGATGTGGTCGGCTATCGCGCCGGCCTCGACCTCGAAGACGCTCTCGCCGGTGACCCACCCCACCTCGGCGAGCACGAACATCACCCCCGCCAGACCATGGTGGAGGGAGAGATCGGCCTGCTCCCGCCAGGTGGCGGCCAGGTAGCGGGCTCCGGCGACGGCGTCGCCGAGGTAGCCGTCGTCTCCGGTGGCGGCGGCGAGTTCGAGGAAGAACAGGACGACGCCGGCCGCCCCGGAGTACAGCGACAGTGGTTGACCGGGCATGGCGGACCGGCCCTGCGTGTCAGGGTTGGCCTGCCAGTGCCTTCCCTGACCGCCGTCCACGGCCGCGGAGCGGATCCAGCGCGCGGCGTCGACGGCGATGCGCAACGGGCTCTCGGCCCCCGATTCCGGGCTCATGGCGGCTCCTTCGTGTGACCAGACCACCACTTTACCCCTATTTCCTACATGATCAATGGGTAATGTCGGTACCGAGACGCCGCACCGGCCGCCATGAGCACATGGGCAGGTTACTACGCGGCCGGCTTGTCCGCCGGACCGACGGCGTCATCGGAGCGTTGCATCGCTATTTGTCATGACATTCTGATGTCCGCTAGCCTGATCACGGAGCGTGTCCACGGGAGGGCAGATGACCGCGAACCTCGTCATCGATCTGGATCGGTCCAGCCCGGTGCCGCTGTATTTCCAGGTGGCCGAGCAGATATCCGAGGCCATCCAGCGCGGCGACCTGACCCCCGGGTCCCGGCTGGACAACGAGATCCTGCTCGCCGACCGGCTCGGCCTGTCCCGCCCGACCATCCGCCAGGCGATCCAGTATCTCGTCGACAAGGGCCTGCTGGTCCGCAAGCGCGGCGTCGGCACCCAGGTGGTGCACGGCCAGGTGAAGCGCTCGGTCGAGCTCACCAGCCTCTACGACGACCTGCGCAGGGCGGGCCAGGAACCGGCCACCCGGGTGGTGGCCCTGGAGTCCGGCCCCGTGGACGACAGGATGGCCGCCATCCTCGGCGTCGTCCCCGGCACCGAGGTCCTGCGCATGGAGCGGATCCGTTACGCCGCCGGGGAGCCGCTGGCCCTGCTGCACAACTGGCTGCCCGCCGGCCTGGCCCCGCTGACCGCCGCGGGTCTCCAGGAACGCGGGCTGTATGAGCTGCTCCGCTCGGCCGGGGTGCGGATGCGCGTGGCCAACCAGCGCATCGGAGCACGCGCGGCCACCGCCACCGAGGCCAGGCTGCTCGACGAGCGGCGTGGCGTGCCGCTGCTCACCATGATCCGCACCACCTACGACGACCAGGGCAGGGCGGTGGAACACGGTTCCCACCTCTACCGCGCCTCCCACTACTCCCTTGAGGTCACGCTCATCGAGCGCTGAGCGTTCCGGATCGGCCCACGGGCGACCGGATCGACCGTCTTAATCAACCCTTTGAGGATGAAGCTCATAAAAAGGGCATCGATCTGGGTAGTTCTTCCGATGGAGTGTTCCGCCCCCCGGGACATGCTGTCAGAAAACATCGGACAGAAAGCTGAGTTCATGACCCCAGATCCGGGAGAAGACGATGCGCGGCCGGGGGGTTGAATGGGCGACGATCCTCCGGCTGCTGGGGACCGTCGCGGACACGACCGGCAACGTGGTGCTCGTGGAGGGTGAGCCGGGAATAGGCAAAAGCCTGCTGCTCGCGGAGGCGGCGACCATCGCGGCCTCGCGAGAGACGGCGGTCGCGACCGGCCGGGCCGACGAGATGGGACGGCTGATGCCGCTGGGCCCCCTGCTCTGGGCCCTGGAGGAGTCGCCGGCCGCGGCGGCCGTCGTCAGAAGCGACTTCCCCGACGGGCCGGGCCTGCTGATGTGGCTGGCCGAGCAGGTGCGGACCGCGCTGGAGCGGCGGACGGCCGGAAAACCGCTGCTCGTGACCCTGGACGATCTCCAGTGGGCCGATCCCGCCACACTCATGGCCCTGCGGACGCTGCCGTCACGGCTGGCCTCCCGCCCGCTGGCATGGCTCCTGGCCCGGCGCACCACGTGCGGCCACGGCGACTGCGACCGGCTGTTCGATCTCCTGGAGGAGGAGGGGGCCACCAGGATCTCGCTGCGCCCGCTCGACGACGGCGCCGTGGCCGAGGTCGTCGCCGACACCCTGAACGCGGCTCCCGGAGAGGAGCTGGCGGCCCTGTCGGCTCAGGCGGATGGCAACCCGTTCCTCCTGCTCGAACTCCTGACCGGGCTGCGGGAGGAGGGCGCCGTACGGGTGAGCTCGGGTCTCGCCCGGCTGACCGGGACGTCGCTCCCTCTGCGCGTCCACACCGCCGTCCGCAGACGCCTCGACGAGGTGAGCGTCAGGACCCGGTACCTGCTGGAGGCGACCGCGGTGCTGGGACGCTCGTTCTCACCGGCGTACGCGGCCGAGATGCTCGGCGAGACCCCTGCCTCGCTGCTCCCCGCCCTGGAGGAGGCACTGGCGGCCGGAGTGCTCGTCGTCACGCCCGATGAGCTGGCGTTCCGGCACGAGCTGGTGTGGCGGTCGATCGTGGAGACGGTGCCCGCGCCGGTGCGACAGGCGTTGCGCCAGCAGATCGGACGGGACTCCCCCTGCCGCCCGGCTCCCGGACGGCAGCACGCGGCCGGCGCCGCCGCCGACACCCTCGTGGCCCTGTCCCTGATCGCATGGGACGAGGGCAGGCTCTCGCGCGCGCTGGACCTGGCCCGCGAGGCCGCCGAACTCCCGGGCAGCGAGCGCCATTCGCAGCCGAGGGCCGTCCTGACCACGATGCTGACCGACCTGTGGCTGCTCGACGAGGCGGAGGCGACGCTGGCGAGGACCGAGGCGGAGGCCGTGGGGCAGCCGGCGTGGAGCGCCGAGATCCCCATCCTGCGCGCCCGCCTGGATCTGGCCGCCGGCCGGTTCGGCAGAGCGATCGAGCAGGCGGAGGCCGGGCTGACCGCCGCCGACACCATGGGAGCCCCGGTGCTCGCGTCCACGGCGCTCTCGGTGCTGGGCACCGCGTCGCTGCGGGCGGGCGACCTTCCCCGGGCGATCAGGTACCTGGAGAACGATCAGGCCAGAGGGCCGCGGAATGCGCCGTCGTACGCGCGGCTGCGGTCGGAGCTGACGGCGGGACGGATCAGCGAGGCACGCGACGGGGCGGCGAGCGGGATGAGCTCGCTCAGCGGGGTCTACGACGCGCTGCCCCGGCATGCCGGGGCGCTGACCAGTGAACCCGCGGCCGCGGCCTGGCTCGTGCGGATGGCGCTGGCCGTACGGGACGAGCGCCGGGCCGACGCCGTGGTGGAAGCGGCCGAGGGCATCGCCTGGCGCAACCCCCGGCTGCCCAACCTCTCGGTGTCCGCGGTCCACGCGCGCGGCCTGCGCAACCGCGATGCCGGGGCGCTCGGCCTCGCCGCGGCCGAGCACCCCGACCCGTGGGCCGGGGCCTCCGCGGCGGAGGATCTCGGCGTGCTGCTCGGCACCGACGCCGACACTCGGGACCTCGCCGTCGACAGCCTCAACAGCGCGCTCTCCCGCTACGCGTCGGTCGACGCGGTCCGCGACGTGGCGCGGGTACGGGGCAGGCTGCGTGTGCTGGGCGAGCGGCGCCGGCACTGGACCCGGACCGATCATCCCGTGTCGGGGTGGGCCAGCCTCACCGGTACCGAACGCGCCGTCTGCGATCTCGTCGCCCAGGGGCTGACCAACCGGCAGGCCGCCGAGCAGATGTTCATCAGCGAGCACACCGTCGCCTTCCATCTGCGCCAGGTCTTCCGCAAGCTGTGCATCCACTCACGTGTCGAGCTGGCCAGGCTCGCCGTGCAGGAGAGCATCCACCCGGGTCAGCGGGACTCCCCCTGACGTGCGAAGTGCTCGTGCACCAGCCGGATCGCCATGGAGCCCTCACCCACCGCCGAGGCGACCCGTTTGATCGACTGGCTTCTGACGTCGCCCACCGCGAAAATACCCGGCCGGTTGGTCTCCAGGGGCAGTCCCCCCTCGAAACCGGTGAGGATGAATCCCTTGTCGTCGAGGGCGAGTTCGGAGGCGAGCCAGGTCGTGCAGGGGTCGGCGCCGATGAAGACGAACATGGCCCGCGTGTCCAGTCGCAGTCGCTCCCCGGTGTGCGTGTCCTCGGCGAGGACGGCCTCCAGCGCGTGAGGACCGACGAGCTCGCGCACCTCGGTGTGGAGCATCACCTCCACCTTGGGATTGCTCTCGATCCGGTCGATGAGATAGCGCGACATGTCCTGCGCGATGTCATCGGCGCGGATGAGCAGGCGCACCGACACGGCGTGCTCGGACAGGAAGATCGTCGCCTGTCCCGCCGAGTTGCCGCCGCCCACGACCACGACCTGCTCGCCCCGGCACAGCCCGGCCTCGGCACGGGTGGCGGCGTAGTAGACCCCGTTGCCCTCGAAGTCCTCCAGCCGCGGCACGGCGAGCTTGCGGTAGCGGGCCCCGGTGGCGATGACGATCGTACGGCCCTCGATCGATGGCGCGTCGCGGAGCCCGACGACGTAGTGCCCGTTCTTCCGCTTGAGCGAGGTGGCCTCGGCGGGCACACCGAGGTGCGCGCCGAACTTCCTGGCCTGGATGACCGCCCGCTCGGCGAGCTCACCGCCGGAGATCCCCGAGGGGAAACCCAGATAGTTCTCGATGCACGACGAGGTGCCCGCCTGCCCGCCGGTCGCGACCGCGTCGAGCACCACGGTGCGCAGCCCCTCCGACGCCCCGTATACTCCGGCGGCCAGGCCCGCCGGTCCCGCTCCCACGATGACGAGGTCGACGACATCCTCCGGCACGGACGGCACCGGCAGGCCGATGGCGAGGGCCAGTTCGGCGTTGCTGGGATTGCGCAGGACCTGAGTCCCGCCCAGGATCACGACCGGCGTCTCGGCCGCCGTTATGCCGAGATTGTGCACCAGCGCCTCGGCCTCCTTGTCCTCCTCCAGGTCGATCCATCGGTACGGCAGCCGGTTGCGGGCGACGAACTGCCGCAGCCGGTGGGTGTCCGGCGAGTAACGGGAGCCGATGATCCTCAGCCCGGCCCCGCTGCTGATCAACATCGAGCGGCGGATCATGAAGGCCCGCAGGATCAGATCTCCCAGTTCCGGATCGTGGGCGACGATCTGCCTCAGGCGCCAGGTGGGGACCGCCAGGACCTCGCCGGCCTCGCAGACGACCACCGTCGTGAACTCCTTCTGGCCGGTGAGCATCCCGAGCTCACCGAGGAAACGACCCGGCCCGTGTATCCGCGCGACCCGCTCGTCCTGGATGACGGCCACCTTTCCCGCGAGGATGACGAAGAAGTCGGAGCTGCTCTCGCCCTCGCGGAGCAGGATGTCGCCCGTCCGGGTGGGCTGCCGGGCGCCGTAGGTCGCGAGCCTGGCGATCTGCTCGTCATCCAGCCGGGGAAAGGCCCCGTGGTGGTCGGGTGTCTCGGCGAACGCGTCCATCTCAGCCGCTCTTCCGCCCCGCCGCGATCGCGCCGTCGACCCAGGTGCGGAGTTCGGCGGCCGGTGCCGCGCCCGCTCTCTCTGCCACGACCCGGCCGCCGCTCAGCACCATCAGATAGGGGATGTTGCGGATGGCGAACCGCTCGGAGAGCTTGGGCGACCGGTCCACGTCGACCTTGACGAGTTTCACCTTGCCGGCGAGGTCTTCGGCGACCCGGTCGAGCGCCGGGCTGACCATCCGGCAGGGCCCGCACCAGGCCGCCCAGAAGTCCACGACCACCGGGACCGTCGAGGCCTCGGCCACCTCGGCGAAGTCGTCGTCTCCGGCCTCGGCGATCCACGGAAGCGGTTGACGGCACTTACCGCAGCGCGGAATGCTCGACGCGACCGCGGGCACCCTGTTCTTCTGCCCGCAGTTCTTACATTGCACGATATTTGTTGACATGCCCGCTTCCCCTCATCCGTAGGTGACGACGAGCTCTCCCCCGGCCAGATCGACCCGGACCACGCCGCCCTCGCGCACGTCTCCGGTGAGCAGCGCACGTCCGATACGGGTCTCGACCTCCCTGGCGATGAACCGGCGCAGCGGGCGCGCGCCGTACACCGGGTCGTATCCCCGCTCGGCGATGTACGCGCGTGCCGCCTCGGACACCTCCAGCCCTATCCCCCGCTCGTCGAGCCGCGTCCGCAGCTCGCCGAACATCAGCTCGACGATGCGCTCGATCTCCTGCGGCGTGAGCGGCTTGAAGATCACGATGTCGTCGACGCGGTTGAGGAACTCGGGGCGGAAGTGCGAGCGCAGTTCCGCCATGACCTGTTCCTGGGCATCGTGCTTGATCTCCCCGCTCGGGGTGACACCCTCCAGGAGGTAGATGGAGCCGAGGTTGGAGGTCATGATCAGGACGGTGTTACGGAAATCGACGGTCCTGCCCTGGGCGTCGGTGAGCCGCCCGTCGTCCAGAACCTGCAGCAGCGTGTTGAAGACGTCCGGGTGCGCCTTCTCCACCTCGTCGAAGAGCACCACCGAGTACGGCTTGCGCCGCACGGCCTCGGTGAGCTGGCCTCCCTCGTCGTACCCGACGTAACCGGGAGGAGCGCCGATGAGACGGCTGACCGTGTGACGCTCCTGATACTCGCTCATGTCGATGCGGACCATGTTGTCCTCGGTGTCGAACAACGCCGCCGCGAGCGCTTTGGCCAGCTCGGTCTTGCCCACTCCCGTCGGTCCCAGGAAGATGAACGACCCGATCGGGCGGCGCGGGTCCTTGATGCCGGAGCGGGCCCTGATGACGGCGTCGGCCACCAGCCGCACCGCCTCGTCCTGACCGATCACCCGCTCGTGCAGGATCTCGTCCAGCCGCAGTAGTTTCTCCCGCTCCCCCTCCTGCAGGCGGTTCACCGGGATGCCGGTCCACCTGGAGACGATCATCGCGATCTCGTCCTCGGTCACGACCTCGCGTAGCAGCCGCCCGGCGCCCTGCTTGGCGCGCAGGCGTTCCTCCTCGGCCTGCAGGCGCCGTTCGAGCTCGGGCAGCCGGCCGTGCCGCAGCTCGGCGGCGCGGTTGAGGTCGTAGTCGCGTTCGGCGCGCTCGGCCTCGGTGCGCACGTGCTCTATCTCCTCGCGCAGGGTCTGAACCGCGCGCAGGACCTGCCGCTCGGCCTCCCACTGCGCCCGCATGGCATCGGTCTCGGCACGCAGGTCGGCGAGTTCCTTGCGCAGTTCCTCCAGCCGGGCCCTGCTCGCCTGGTCCTCCTCCTTGGCCAGCGCGGCCTCTTCGATCTCCAGCTGCATCACCCTGCGGGTGAGCGCGTCGAGCTCGGTGGGCATCGAGTCGATCTCCGTACGGAGCATCGCGCAGGCCTCGTCCACCAGGTCGATGGCCTTGTCGGGGAGGAACCGGTCGGAGATGTAACGGTGGCTCAGCACGACGGCGGCCACCAGCGCGGCGTCCTGGATCGTCACCCCGTGGAACACCTCGAGCCGCTCGCGCAGGCCGCGCAGGATCGAGATGGCGTCCTCGACCGAGGGCTCGTCGACCATCACCGGCTGGAACCGCCGCTCCAGCGCGGCGTCCTTCTCGATGTACTTGCGGTACTCCTGCAGGGTCGTCGCCCCGATCATGTGCAGCTCGCCCCGGGCCAGCATGGGCTTGAGCATGTTGCCCGCGTCCATGGAGCCCTCGGCCGCGCCCGCGCCCACGACCGTGTGCACCTCGTCGACGAAGAGCAGGATCCGCCCCTCGGCGGCCACGACCTCGGTGAGCACCGCCTTGAGGCGTTCCTCGAACTCGCCCCGGTACTTCGCGCCGGCCACGAGCGCGCCCATGTCGAGGCTGAAGACCGTCTTGTCCTTGAGGCCCTCGGGCACGTCACCGTTGTTGATCCGCTGGGCGAGACCCTCCACGATGGCGGTCTTGCCGACTCCGGGGTCGCCGACCAGGACCGGGTTGTTCTTGGACTTGCGGGACAGGATCTGGATGGTGCGGCGGATCTCGCCGTCGCGCCCGATCACCGGGTCGAGCTTGCCCGCGGCGGCGTCGGCGACCAGGTCGCGCCCGTACTTCGACAGCGCCTCGTAGGAGACCTCGGGCATCGCCGAGGTGACTCGCTGGTTGCCGCGGATCGCGGTGAGTTCCTTGAGGAAGGCGTCCCTGGTCAGCCCCTGCTGGTGGAGCAGCCGGCCGGCGGCGGTCTCGCCGCCCTCCTCCAGCAGGGCCATGAGCAGGTGCTCCACCGAGACGTACTCGTCCTTGAGCCGGTCCGCCTCCCTCTTGGCCGTCTCCAGCAGACGCGACAGGCGCTGGGTCACGCGGACCTGCCCGGGGTCGGCCCCGGGCCCGCTGACCCGGGGCCGGCGGCTCAGCTCGGCCTCCAGGTCGGCGGTGAGCCGCTCCAGGTCGACGTCCGCCTGGACGAGCAGGCGAGGGATCAGGCCGTCCGGCTGATCCAGCAGCGCCAGCAGCAGATGTTCCCCGTCGACATCGGTGTGCCCGAAGCGGAGGGCCTTGGTCTGCGCGTCGTGCAGGGCCTCCTGCGACTTCTGTGTCAGCTGGTTCACGTCCACTGCGGTCCTCCTGTAGTGCGGGAACGGTTGCGCTGGGCCGCCTCCAGGCGCGCGATGCGGTCGAGCAGGTCCACCACGAGGCCGAGTGCCGCGTAGTTGAGCGCGAACCCCGCACGCAGGCGCTGGATCCGCGCCATGGCGTACACCTGGGGCAGCGGGAACCACAGGGCTCCGGCCGCGTCGGACTGCGCGTCGAGCACGCCCAGGGTGACAAGGCGCCGTACCAGGTCCGGATGCGTCCCGGTGGCCCGGGCGAACGACTCCAGGTCCAGCCGTTGGGGCCGGGTGAGGGCATAGATCATCGCCGTCTCCTCGGGTCGAAGGTCGAGACCGCGGCGAGCTGCTCGAACAGCCGCCGCTCCTCGTCCGACAGCGTGTGCGGAACCATGATCTTCACCTCGGCGAACAGGTCTCCCGGTACGCCGCGCGGGTTCGGCATCCCCCTGCCGCGCAGCCGCAGCCTCCGGCCGCTGGAGGTCCCGGGGGGCACCTTGACCTTGGCCTCGCCCGCCGGGGTGTCGACGACGACGGACGCGCCGAGCGCCGCCTCCCACGGGCTGACCGGTAGCTGGACGTAGATGTCGCGCCCCTCGACCCGGTAACGGGAGTGCGGCATGATCCTGACGACCAGGTACAGGTCTCCCGCGGCGGCGCCCTCACTGCCCCGGCCGCCCTGCCCGGCCAGCCGGATGCGCTGCCCGTCGGCCACTCCCGCCGGGATGTTGACGTCGATCCGGCGGCCCCCCACGATGATCGAGCGGCGACCGCCCCGGTAGGCCTCCTCCACGGTCAGCTCGATCTCCGCCTCCTGGTCGGCGCCGGGGATCGGCCCCCAGCCCCGGCCCGCCTGCCCCGCCCGGCCCGCCCTGCCGGAGAACAGCCCTTCCAGGAGATCCTCGAAGTCGACGCCCTCTCCGAAACCCGCCGGCCCGCCCGGGCCGGCTCCGGCTCCGGCTCCGGCCCGCCTGCTCCGTCCGCCCCGCCCGGCTCTGGCGCGCGCCCAGGTCTCCGGGTCCACGTCTTCGGGCACCTGGCGGAAATCGGCGCCGAACGCGTCGTAGCGGCGGCGCGTTCCGGGGTCGGACAGGACGCTGTAGGCCTCCGAGATCTCCTTGAAGCGGTCCTCGGCGCCCGGATCCTTGTTGACGTCGGGGTGGTAGGTCCGCGCGAGCTTGCGGTAGGCGCGCTGGATCTCCTCCTGACTCGCGCCTCGCGGCACCCCAAGGCTCTCGTAGAAGTCACGGGTCGCGGTGGCCATCATTCCTCCTTGGCCACCACGACCAGCGCGGGCCGCAGTTGCCGCTCACCGTCTCCGTAAGCCGGCCGTACCACGTGCAGGACCGTCCCCTCGGGCACCCCCTCCTGCGCGAGCGTGGCCACCGCCTCGTGCCTGGCCGGGTCGAACTCCGTGCCGGCGTCGTCCCGGCGCGGGAACCCCAGCCGGGCGAGCACGTCCAGAGCCTGGTCCCGGATCGCCCGCAGCCCCTCCATGATGGAGGGCGGATCGCCTTCGGCGTGTTCCAGCGCGCGTTCCAGGTTGTCCAGCACGGGCAGCCATTCGGCAGCCGCCCGCGCCCGCTCCTCGGCCCGCACCCGGTCGGCGTCGCGGCTGACGCGCTTGCGCAGGTTGTCCAGATCGGCCAGGGCGCGCCGCCACCGGTCCTCCAGATCCGCGACGCGGGCCTCGAGTTCGGCCGCGTCCGGAGGGGTGCTCTCGGCTCCCTGGACGGCCTCCTCTTGTCCTGGTTCGTCACTCATCGGTCGTGAACTCCGCGTCGATGACATCATCGTCCCCACCCGCGCCGCCCCCCCGAGCTCCCTGAGCTCCCTGAGCTCCTGGAGCGCCCTGGGCTCCCCCCGCGGGTTGGCCGACGGAGACGGCGGCGAGGCTCTGGTAGATCTGCTGCAGCTCGGAGGTCAGGGACCGGAGCCGGTCGATTGGCGTGTCCTGCTGCTTGACCGCCTCACGGGCGTCGTTCACCAGCATCTCCGCCCGCGCCTTCTCATGGACGGGCACCGCGTCCCCCAGCTCGTTCAGCCGCCGTTCCACCTGGTAGGCGGCGCTGTCGAGCTCGTTTCGCGCGTCGACCGCCTGCCGCAGCCGCACATCCTCGTCACGGTGCTGCTCGGCGTCGGAGACCATGCGCTCGACCTCGCTCTGGTCGAGGTTGGAGCTCTCGCTGATGGTGATGCGCTGCTCGGCGTTGGTGTCCTTGTCCTTGGCCGAGACGTTCACGATCCCGTTCGCGTCGACGTCGAAGGTCACCTCCACCTGGGGTTCACCGCGCGGCGCCGATCTGATGTTCTCCAGCCGGAACCGGCCCAACGCCCGGTTGTCGGCGGCGCGCTCGCGCTCCCCCTGGAGCACCACCACGTCGACCGCGTTCTGGTTGTCCTCCGCGGTGCTGAACACCTCGGTACGGCGGGCCGGGATCGTCGTGTTGCGCTCGATGACCTTGGTCATGATCCCGCCGAGTGTCTCGATGCCGAGCGAGAGCGGCGTCACGTCCAGCAGGACGACGTCCCGCACCTCGCCCTTGATGACGGCCGCCTGGACCGCCGCGCCCATCGCCACGACCTCGTCGGGGTTGACCGTCATGTTCGGTTCCTTGCCACCGGTCATGCGGCGGATCAGGTTCTGCACGGCGGGCATCCTGGTCGAGCCGCCCACCAGGATCACCTCGTCGATGTCGTCCGAGGTGAGCTTGGCGTCGGCTATGGCCTGCTTGACGGGCCCCTTGCAGCGTTCCAGCAGATCGGCTGTGATCTCCTCGAACGTCGCCCGCCGCAGCGTGGTGTTCAGATGCTTGGGTCCCGAGGCGTCCGCCGTGACGAAGGGCAGGCTGATCTGCGTCTGGGTGACCGCGGACAGTTCGACCTTGGCCTTCTCCGCCGCCTCGAACAGCCGTTGCAGCGCCTGGGGGTCGTTGCGCAGGTCGATGCCGGTGTCCCGCTGGAACTCGTCGGCGAGATAGTCGACGATGCGCCGGTCGAAGTCGTCGCCGCCCAGATGGGTGTCACCCGAGGTCGACCGCACCTCGACGACGCCGTCGCCGATGGTGAGGATGCTGACGTCGAACGTCCCGCCGCCCAGGTCGAAGACCAGCACGGTCTCGTTCTCCTTGCGGTCCAGACCGTAGGCGAGGGCGGCCGCGGTCGGCTCGTTGATGATCCTCAGCACCTCCAGGCCCGCGATCTTCCCGGCATCCTTGGTCGCCTGACGCTGGGAGTCGTTGAAGTAGGCGGGCACGGTGATGACGGCCTCGGTGACCTTCTCCCCGAGGAACTTCGCGGCGTCGTCGACAAGCTTGCGCAGGACCTGCGCGGCGATCTCCTCCGGCGCGTACTGCTTGCCGTGAACCTGGAAACGGACGGCCCCGTCCGGCCCGGCCACCACGTCGAACGACACGGCGTTCATCTCGCTGGTGACCTCGTCGTAACGGCGCCCGATGAACCGCTTGGCCGAGTAGATGGTCCCCTTGGGATTGAGGATGGCCTGGCGCCGGGCGAGCTGTCCGACCAGGCGCTCCCCCTGCTCGGTGAAGGCCACGACCGACGGCGTCGTCCGCGACCCTTCGGCGTTGGGGATGACCGTGGGCTGGTTGCCCTCCATCGTGGCGATCACCGAGTTGGTGGTGCCGAGGTCGATCCCGACAGCTCTAGCCATGCTGACCTCCAGTGTGGGCTGTACTGTCGACACTCGTCGCCCGGCGCGCTCGCCACATCCTCAGACCTGGTAGTTCTGCTCCCCGGTGAGCTGCGGGTCCGGATGGTAGGTGTACGCGGCCTCGACCCGCCGGCGGACCCCTGGCAGTCGCTCATGAATCCGATCTTCGAGCCCCGGCAGCACGTTCCGGGCGAGTTCGGTGACCGCACCGGGAGAGGCGAGCAGCCCGACCCGCGCCTCCGTTGTCTGGGAGCCTTCTCCCGCCACGGAACCGTGCCGCTAGAGCTAAAACGTGTGTGGGGTGCCGATGTTGAGGAGCCTGCGCGCCTCCGCCGCGTGGTCGGCATCGACCAAGATCTCGTAGCGGTTGGCGACGATCGCGCTGGACGACAGGAAGTCCCGCTTGCCGCCGGTCAGCGCGTGACCGATCAATCCGAAGATCGCCCCCGCGATGGCACCCCAGATGAGTGCCCACAGCACCAGGAGGAAGGGAAACCGTCCGGGGGTGAAGATGGCGAGGAACAGGCCGATCAGCAGGCCGATCCACGCGCCCGTCGCGGCCCCCATCCCGACTGCGCGCAGGTAGGTCAGCCGCCCGAGCACCCTTTCGACAAGCCGGAGATCGACTCCGACGATCATGGTGTGCTCGACAGGGAACCGCTGGTCCGACAGGCTGTCCACGGCCCGCTGGGCCTCTTCGTAGGTGCTGTAGGTCGCCACCGTTTCACGGGCGGCCATAGTGGGCTCAGGTCGCATGACGCTTCCCTTCACGATGAGTGATACTCCCTCACCGTGACCGCATCACCGCGCCCCGCACATCCCCAGGTCTGGTAGTCACCCCGCCGCCGCGGACTCCTCGTTCTCCCGATCGGCCAGCCTGGCGGCGCGGCGCTTGACGAGCAGCGTGGTCACCACACCGAACAGCACCACGAGCCCCAGCCCCACCCAGGAGAAGCCCTTGAGCCACTTCTCGGCGACCCGGCCCAGGTAGTAGACGACAGCGGTGGTCCCGCCCGCCCAGGCCACCCCGCCGAGCACGTTGGCGACGAGGAACCTCCAGTACGGCATGCGCAGGGCTCCGGCGAGCGGACCTGCCAGGATGCGCAGCAGCGCGATGAACCGGCCGAAGAACACCGTCCACATGCCGTAGCGGTGGAAGTAGTGCCCCGCCTTGGCGATGTGGGCCGGCCCGAAGTGCTTGGGGAACCTGCGCCCCAGCCGGTCGAACAGGGGCTGGCCGCCCTTGCGGCCGATGGCGTAACCGATGGAGTCGCCGACGATGGCTCCGGCGCTGGCGCAGATCCCGACCCAGAGCGGATCGACCACGCCTTTGGCCGCCAGCAGCGCGGAACTGACCAGGACGATCTCCCCGGGCAGCGGGATGCCCAGACTCTCCAGCCCGATCACCAGGGCCACCAGGGCACAGATCCACACGGGGGGAATCGCCTGGAGCCATTCGTCGACATGCATGACCGCCACCTTATTCCGTCGACCCCGCTATTCCGGTCCGGGCATCAGGCCGTGGCGGAAGGCATAGGTCACCGCCTGGGCGCGATCACGGAGGCCGGCCTTGGCGAACAGGTTGTTGATGTGGGTCTTGACCGTCGCCTCCGAGATGAACAGCTCACCGGCGATCTCACCGTTCGACCGGCCCTCCGCGATCAGCCGCAGCACGTCGCCTTCGCGGGGGGTGAGCCCGTCGGGCAGGTCGGGCGCGCGGCGCATCCTGGTCACCGCGTCCGCCAGCCGTCGCTGGATCCCCGGGTCGAACTGGGCCTGGCCGCCGACCACGGTGGCGATGGCGCAGGCCAGCGACTCGGCGTCGGTGTCCTTGGTCAGGTAGCCACGCGCCCCCGCGCCCAGCGCGGCGAACACCGACTCGTCGTCGGAGTAGGTGGTCAGGACGACCACCTGGACGCCCTGGTGGGCGGCCCGGATCCGGCGGGTGGCCTCCACCCCGTCCATCCGGGGCATCCGCAGATCCATCAGCACCACGTCGGGCCGGAGCGAAGCCGCCAGCCGTACCGCCTCCTGCCCATCGGCGGCGGTCCCCGCCACCTCGATACCCGGCAGCAGGCCGAGCAGCAGGACCAGCCCCTCCCGGACGACGGTCTGGTCGTCGGCGACCAGGACCCGCACGGTCATCGGCTCTCCCTCCACACCGCGACGCCGCCTCCCGCGGCCGGCACCGCCCCGCTCCCCACGGCAGCACCGCTCACCGACCACCCGGCGCCCGCCCGCGCGCCGCTCCCCCGCCACGTCATACCGGCACCCGCAGCACCACGTTGAACCCCTCGGCTCCCGCTCCCGCCGCCAGCGATCCACCGATCAACTCGGCCCGTTCCCGCATGCCCACCAGGCCATACCCTCCTCCGGACCACGCCGGCCGGCCCGGGGACCCGCCGGTGTCACGCACCTGGAGCTCGCACCAGCCCTCAAGGCGGCGCAGCACCACCGACACCGCCGCGCCCGGCGCGTGCTTGCGCGCGTTCGTCAGCGCCTCCTGGGCGGTCCTGGCCACCGCCAGCCTGGCCCCGGCGTTCAGGCAGTCGAGATCCCCGGTGATCGAGACCGCGCAGGAGCCTCCGGTCGCCGACCGGAACTCCATGGCCAGCCGCTCCAGCCGCTCGGTCAGCGGCAACTCCTCACCGCGGAGCACGTCCAGCGCCCGGCGCGTCTCCTCCAGCCCGCTCCGTGCCAGCCGTACGGCACGGTTGACCCGGTCCAGCGCCGCCACGCCGTCCTGCGTCCCTCCCCGCTCCAGCAACAGCCGGGCCCCCTCCAGATGCACGATCTGGGCCGACTGCGAGTGGGCCAGGATGTCATGGACCTCCCTGGCCAGCCGTGCCCGCTCAGCCGACACGGCTTCCCGGGCCCGTGCCTCGGCGACCTCCACGGACTGCCGCCGGGTGACCGCCAGCTGCCTGATCAAAAAGGCGAGGACCACCGAGTAGGCCAGGCCCAGCGCGTTGCCGAGCACGTCCATGTGGCCCATCCCCGTCAGCAGGGAGATTCCCACGAAGGCCACGACCTCGCACACCACCAGTGCCACCGCGGCGCGGACGCCGGTCCTGAACGGCGCCACGTAGATCACGGTGTAGAGGAAGGCCATGCCGCTGTAGGGGATGAGCGCGTGCAGGGCCAGGGCACCGAGCAGGGTCACCGCCAGCAGCACGGCGTTGCGCGCGCGATCGTCTCGTGGCAGCGACCACACGCAGCACAGGAGGGTGACCGCCCCGAGGGGCAGTACCAGCGCGAGGCCCGGCCATCCCCAGCGCGCCGTGGCGTCCACCACCGCGAAGACCACGCTGAAGAGCAGATTCCCCACCAGCAGGACGGCGAAGGCCCAGCGCACGGAGGGGCGACGGAAGAAGGCCACGCCGTAAAACTACCGACATCACGGGATGGCGGCCATGGACCCAGGGGTGGAGACCCCTCCACCCCTGGGCGCACGTCCGTGTACCGGCGGATGGACGTCCCGATCTCCACTTCCGGCGCCATGCGCTCCCGCCCCCTGTTCGACCACCGTTGGGGTCATGTCAGCCATCGGCGTCACCCATCTGAGCAAGTCGTTCGGCGGCGTCCGCGCCGTCGACGACCTGTCGTTCACCGTCGAGCCCGGCACGGTCACCGCCTTTCTCGGCCCCAACGGAGCGGGGAAGACCACCACGCTGCGCATGATCCTGGGTCTGGTCACCCCCACCTCGGGCACCGCGACCATCGACGGCGTGCCGTACCGCGAGCTGGTCAGGCCGATCACCACGGTCGGCGCGGTGCTGGAGGCGACGGCCTTCCATCCGGGCCTGACCGCCCGCACCCACCTGGAGGCGCTCCGCGTCGCCGCCGGGCTGGCCTCCGCACGCGTGGCGCACGTCCTGGACCAGGTCGACCTTACCGCGGCGGCCGATCGCAGGGTGCGCGGCTTCTCTCTCGGCATGCGTCAGCGGCTCGCCCTGGCCACCGCGCTCCTGGGGGACCCGGACATCCTCGTCCTCGACGAGCCCGCCAACGGGCTGGACCCGGCGGGCATGCGCTGGCTGCGGGGCTTCCTGCGGGCCTACGCCCACCAGGGGCGCACGGTCCTGGTCTCCACCCACGTGCTCACGGAGATCCAGCAGATCGCCGACCAAGTGATCATCATCTCGGCGGGGGGGCTCCTCTTCTCCGGCCCGTCGCCCGCGGGTTCCGACCTGGAGGAGTTCTACCTGGAGGTGACCGGATGAAGCGCCTGATCCACGCGGAGCTGCTCAAGGCCCGCGCGAGCCGTACCACCTGGATCCTGGCCGCGATCTCCCCGGTGTTCTGCGCGCTGTGGGCGCTGGCGGGGGTGTCGCTGATGAGCCTGGACCGTTCGATACCGCTCGGCCAAAGGGTGGAGAACGTCTACAACATGGCCCAGCAGGCCTACGTCTTCGCCCTCATCCTGGGAATCCTCGGCATGTCCGGGGAGTATCGCCACCAGACGATCACCTGGTCCTTCCTGGTCACCCCGGGGCGAGGCCGGGTGGTGACGGCCAAGCTGGCCGCCTACGGGATCATCGGCCTGCTCATGGCGGCCGTGTCCACGCTGGTGACGTCCGTCGCGGGCGCCGCCCTGCTCGCCGCCGGGGGACATCCGGTGACGACGCCGGGACTGCCGGCCGTCCTGACCGGGGCGACGCTCAGCACCGCCCTGTACGCCGTGTTCGGCGTCGCGCTCGGCGCCCTCGTCCGCAACCAGATCGCGGCGGTCACCATCGCACTGGTCTGGTTCAACGTCGGCGACTACCTGCTCACCATGCTCCTGCCGGAAATCGGTCGCTGGCTGCCGGCCGGGGCGGCCCGCGCGGTCGGCGGCATGACCCTGCGGGGCGGCGAGCTGCTGCCCGCCTGGGGCGGCGGGCTGCTGTTCGCCGCCTACGTCGCGGCGACCGTGCTCGCCGCCCGCCTGATCACGCTGCGCCGCGACGTCACATGACCTCGCTGATCGCGGCGTGGGCCGCGTCACGCATCATGGAGTGCAGCACCGCGTTGGACTCCCGTTCGGTGCGGACCTCCACGACGCGCGGCCCCTCGCCCCGCAGCGCCTTGGACAGCTGGTCGGGAGCGTCGACGGAGGTGTACGGCGTGCCGGTGGAGGCGGCCACATGGGCCAGATCCACCCCGTGCCCGGTGCCGAACAGCCGCTCGAACGGATCACGCAGCGCCGCCTGGGGCAGCAACGAGAAGATCCCGCCGCCGTCGTTGTTCACCACGACCACGCACAGGTCGGGGCGGGGCTCGCGGGGACCGAGGATCAGGCCGTTCTGGTCGTGCAGGAAGGTCAGGTCGCCCATCAGGGCGTAGGCGGGGCCGTTGTGCGCCAGGGCCGCGCCCATCGCGGCGGACACCACGCCGTCGATCCCGGCGGCACCCCGGTTGGCCAGGATCCGCACACCCCTGCGGGGACGCATCGCCTGGTCGAGGTCACGGATCGGCATGGAGGAGCCGGAGAACAGCAGCGACCCGTTGGGCAACAGGTCCACCAGGTCACGGGCCAGCCGGGGCTCGCTGAACCCGGTACCGTCCAGCACCTCGTCGATCACGGCCCTGACCGCGCCGTCGGCACGGCGCCAGGAGTGCAGCCAGGTGTCGTCTCCCGCCGCGACCGTGATCTCCACCGCCGGGGCCACCTGGGTGGCCGAGCGGGTCGGATCGGGCCAGCGGGTCAGGTCGGGGGCGACCACGATGTGCTCGTCGGCGTGCCTCAGCCAGTTCAGCAGCGGCCGGGACAGGCTCGGGCGCCCCAGGGTGACCACCAGCTCGGGCCGGTGCCGGTCGGCGAACTCGGGGGTGCCGAGCAGGAAGTGGTAGGCCGACATGGCGTGGTCGCCGTAGCGGGCGCCGCCGTTCGGCTCCGACAGCACCGGCCATCCGGCCATGCCCGCCGCCGCGACGTATCTGCGCACGTTGGACGCCCCGTCCCCGACGACCAGCACACCCCGCCTGGTCGGCGGCAGATGCAGCGCCACCGCGGGGGGCGCCACCCGCGCCCGGACCCGGGGCCCGCCGGCGTCGCCCTCCAGGGGCTCGCACCAGGAGGCGTCGCCGTCCGGGATCAGCGGTTCGCGGAAGGCCACGTTCAGATGGACCGGGCCGGGGTCGGACGGGCCCAGCGATCGTTGGTAGGCACGGCAGGCCAGCGACCGCCAGTAGGCGACCTGACCGGGACGGTCCTCGGGCACGCCGACCTCGCTGAACCAGCGGACCGCCGTGCCGTACAGCTTGATCTGGTCGACGGTCTGGCTGGCACCGGTGTCACGCAGTTCGGGTGGGCGATCGGCGGTGAGCACGAGCAACGGCACCCCCGACTCGTGCGCCTCGATGACCGCCGGGTGGAAGTTCGCCGCCGCGGTGCCGGAGGTGCAGATCAGGGCGACCGGACGCTCGCTGCGCCGGGCCAGGCCCAGCGCGAGGAAGGAGGCCGAGCGTTCGTCGATGCGAACGTGCAGCCGGATCCGGCTGTCGGCGTGCACGGCCAGGGCCAGCGGCGTCGAGCGCGAACCGGGTGCGAGCACCACATCCGTAAGGCCGCAGCGCACCAGTTCGTCGACCAGTACTGTCGCAAGCGCGGTGGCGGGGTTCAACCGCACTGCCTCCTCTAGCCATCGCACCCGGGCGGGTGTCTCCATCTGACGGGGTGCCGGAGCCTCCGTGTCCGTCCGGGGAGGACGACACACCTGCGGACCGGCACCCTCTGCGCCGTTACGGGCGGCGCGGGAACTTGCCGAACTCGGGGGCGCGCTTCTCCTTGAAGGCGTCGCGGCCCTCCTGCGCCTCCTCGCTCATGTAGTAGAGCAGGGTCGCGTCGCCGGCGAACTGCTGCATGCCCGCGGCCCCGTCGGTCACCGCGTTCAGGGCGCCCTTGAGCATGCGCAGCGCCAGCGGCGACTTCTCCAGCATCTCCCGCGCCCAGGAGACCGTCTCCTCCTCGAGCCGTTCGAGGGGGACGACCGCGTTGACCAGGCCCCAGTTCAGGGCGGTCTGCGCGTCGTACTGACGGCACAGGTACCAGATCTCGCGGGCCCGCTTCAGGCCGACGGTCTCGGCGAGCAGCCAGGAGCCGTAACCGCCGTCGAAGGAGCCCACCTTGGGGCCGGTCTGGCCGAAGACCGCGTTGTCGGCGGCGATGGACAGGTCACAGCAGACGTGCAGCACGTGGCCGCCGCCGATGGCGTAGCCCGCGATCATCGCGATGACCGGCTTGGGGCAGCGGCGGATCTGCACCTGCAGGTCGAGCACGTTGAGCCGGCCCACGTGCGGGGTGGACTTGTCGACATAGCCGTCGTTGCCGCGGATCTTCTGGTCGCCGCCGGAGCAGAAGGCCCTGTCCCCCGCGCCGGTGAAGACGATCACGCCGACCTCGGAGTCCTCCTGGGCGACGTTGAAGGCGTTCTTGAGCTCGAAGAGCGTCGTCGGGCGGAACGCGTTGTGCCGCTCCGGCCGGTTGATCGTGATCTTCGCGATGCCGTCGGCCGTCTCGTAGACGATGTCCTCGTAGTCGCCCGACCGCTTCCAGTCGGCGGCACGCACCTGGACGCTCGCCGGCACGGGACTCGCCTCGCCCGCCACCCGCTCGCTCGTGCCCGGCTCGACCCGCTCCGTGCTCACGATCGTTTCGCCCCTCTCAGCTGCACCGGGGTCCGCCCCGGCTGTCCTCTGGCTTGTCGGCACTAACCTTACGACTGTGATGACAGGTTCCGTGCACCCGGAGCGACCTTCCCCTCCGCGGGAGTTGCACGCCGTCGTGCTGCCGCCCGGACCCGAGCTGTTCTCGGCCGTCGCCGCGGCACTCGACGGCCGGGGGCCCGCCGTGCTGCCCCTCTCCCCCGACCTGCCCGCGCGGGCGCTGCGCGCCACACTGGCCGCGCTGCGCCCCAGCCACGTCAACGGAGTACGGCAGGAGCACGGCGTGGGGGTCTCCCCCGAGGTGGCCGTGGTCATCGCCACCAGCGGCACGACCGGCACCCCCAAGGGGGTCGAGCTCTCGGCCGCCGCCCTGCGCGCCTCCGCCTCGGCCTCGCTGCGCCGCCTGGACGCGCGGCCCGGCGAGCGCTGGCTCTGCTGCCTGCCGCCCTCCCACGTCTCGGGACTGCAGGTGCTGGTCAGGTCGCTGCTGAGCGAGACCGAGCCGATCGTGCACGACGGCTTCTCCCCCGAGGCGGTGCTCACCAGCGGCGCCGAGCACGTCTCCCTGGTGCCGACCCAGCTGCGCCGGCTGCTCTCCGCGGATCTGTCGGTTTTCAGGACGATCCTGCTCGGCGGCGCCGCCGCTCCCCCGGACCTGCTCGTGGCCGCCCGTGCCGCCGGGGCGCGGGTGATCACCACGTACGGCATGAGCGAGACCTGCGGTGGGTGCGTCTACGACGGCGAGCCCCTTCACGATGTAGATCTCAAGATCGGGGACGACGGCCGGATCCGCATCAGCGGCCCCATGCTGTTCTCCGGCTACCGGCTCCGTCCCGACCTCACCGCCGCCGTCCGCGACGGCGGCCGGTTCCGCACCTCCGATCTCGGCACCCTGGCCGGCGGCCGGCTCCGCGTGCTGGGCCGGGCCGACGACGTCGTCAACACCGGCGGAGAGAAGGTCGTCGCCGCGGCCGTGGCGGCCGTCGTGGCCGAACATCCCGCGATCATCGACGCCGTCGTGGTCGGCCGCCCCGACCCCGAATGGGGCGAGCGGGTGGTCGCCGTCGTCGTCTCCGCCACCCCCCCGTCCCTGGCCGAGCTCCGCGCCTTCGCCAAGGAACGGCTGCCCGCCTACGCCGCCCCCGCCGAGTTGGTCGTCCTACCCGAAATACCGCTTCTGCCCAATGGCAAGCCGGACCTCGCGGGCCTCCGTTATGGTCTTCAACGGGAACCATGAGGTGCTTTCGCACGTCCAACAGACAGCCGAAGCAGGAAGGAGGAGCTCGATGAACGTCACCCGCAGGACATGGGTCTCCGCAGGTATCGTCAGCGTGATCCTCGCCGGCGGCATATCCGTCGCGGCGGCGGCCTCGGCGGGCGGGATCGGCAGAAGCCACGACCCCGTCACCCCCGCGGTGGAGGGCGACCAGCCCGCCCCGAAGAACACATCGGCCTCCCAGAGCCCGCCCGAGGCCCCACCGTCGCCGGGGACGACTCCGCCCGCGGAGGACTACGTGGTCTCCAAGGACGTCAACCCCGACCCGCAGCAGGTCGGGCGCTACTGGACCGAACAGCGCCTCGAGGACGCCGACCCGCTGCCCATGCCGGCGGTCGAAGGCAACGTGAACGTCACCGAATAGCCCTGCCAGGCACCCGCTAATGGGTGGATCGCGGCAACCGCGATCCACCCATCATATTTTCCCCGTCAAGTCGGGAACAGAAAGTTCTTGAGTGGGGTTATTGATACGGGTGCGCAGAGCGGCTCCCTCGCCGCCTCACCCCCCACAATCTGTAAACAGACTACTCCGTGTTGGAGGAGGTGTCCTCATGCCCCAAACCGCCGCTGCGGCCTCACCTGAGGCCCCGACGACCCTTGATCAGCTCATTGACCGAGGGCGAGACCAGGGCCACCTTTCACTCGCGGAGCTGCGTCGCGCCTTCGCGGAGGCAGGGATCAGCCCGACCGAGGGCAGGTCGATTCTGCGAGAGCTCACCGAGGCCGGCGTCAGCCTGGCAGCCGAGAACGAGCCCACGCTCGCGGCCTCGCCCAAGAAGCCGGCGGCCAAGGCCGCCACCCGCAAGACGGCCACCCGCAAGACGAAGGCCGCCCCCACGGAGAAGACCGTCTCCAAGGGGAAGGCGACCGGCGGCACCGAGGCCACGGCCAAGGACGCCAAGCCCGAGATCGACGACGAGGAGTGGACCGGCCCCGACGAGACCGATCTTGAGGCCGAGCAGACCATGGACCTGGACGACCAGTCCTCGGCCATGGGCGACTCGGTGCACACCTACCTCAAGTCGATCGGCCGCCGCACGCTGCTGACCGCCGCGCAGGAGGTCGAGCTCGCCAAGCGGATCGAGGCCGGCCTCTACGCCGAGGCCAAGCTGGAAGCCGAGCCGGGGCTCTCCGCCGTCACGCGCGACGACCTGGAGTGGGTGGCCAAGGACGGCCGCCGCGCCAAGGACCACATGCTGGAGGCCAACCTCCGCCTGGTGGTCTCGGTCGCGAAGAAGTACACCGACCGTGGCATGGCCCTGCTCGACGTGGTCCAGGAGGGCAACCTCGGCCTGATCCGCGCGGTGGAGAAGTTCGACTACACCAAGGGCTACAAGTTCTCCACCTACGCCATGTGGTGGATCCGCCAGGCCATCCAGCGTGGTTTCGCCGACTCCGCCCGCACCATCCGCCTCCCTGTCCACGTGCTGGAGATGCTCTCCAAGCTGTCGCGCATCGAGCGCGACATGCACCAGCGTCTCGGGCGCGAGCCCACGCCCGAGGAGCTCGCGGTCGAGCTGGACAAGACTCCCGACCAGATCGAGGAGCTGCTCCGCACCAGCCGCCAGCCGATCAGCCTCAACGCCACGATCGGTGAGGACGGTGAGACCACCATCGGCGACCTCATCGAGGACGTCGACTCGCCCGAGGCCTCGGAGGTGGTGGACCGCCAGCTCCTCGGCGAGCAGCTGCGGGGAGTGCTCGGCAACCTCTCCCCCAGGGAGGCCAAGATCATGGCACTGCGCTTCGGCCTCGTCGACGGCAAGCCCCACACCCTCGACGAGATCGGCAAGCACCTCGGCCTGACCCGCGAGCGCATCCGTCAGCTGGAGAAGGAGTCCCTCTCCAAGCTGCGCCATCCCAGCAACACCCGTCCGCTGCTCGACTGGGCCAGCTGACCGGACCGTATGAGGCGCCGCCGTGAGCAGATCGCGGCGGCGCTCCGTCATGTTCTTGGGGACGTGTGGTCAGGGCACCGCCCGGCTGCCGCACAGATACTCTCCGCCGGCAACCCGCCCAGGACAGGCGCTTAGCACGCGATCCGGCTCCGATGTTCCTCAGGCCCCGTGTCCAGCAGCCCCTTGGCCAGGCCGCCGATGTGGGTCCGCCAGGTGGCGAGGGCTCGGGCGCGGGCCTCGGGCAGGTCGTCCGGGACGGCCCGCATCCAGTCGCTCACCGCGATCACCGGTCCGGCCGCGCCCGAGAGGGCCGAGGTGACATACGGCAGGCGCGACCGGCCGCCCGGATCGGCGAGGGCGTCCGCGTCACACGCCATCGCCTCCCTGCGCAGCTCGCTCCAGGAGGTCACCGACCACACGTCGGAGGCCACCTCCCAGTCGTCGGCGAGCATCCGCTGGGCGTCCAGCGCCCAGCGCATCGCCGTGCCGCTGGACAGCAGTTGCGCCCGCGCCCCCGGCATGGAGGCATAGCGCTGAATCCTCCGCGAGCGGCCCCGCACCCGAACTATGGTGTGGAGCTCGTGATCATGGAGGAAACACTATGAAACAGACCATAGGCATGCGGATCGGCCGGTCGGCGCTCGTGACGGTGCTTGCTGGAGGGGTCGCGCTGGCCGGCGTCGCGCCCGCCGCGAACGCCGCCTCAGCCGCCCCCGCGGCTCAGAAGATGACGATCGGGCCGTTCGGGTACGGCAGCGTGAAGCTCGGGATGTCCGCCGCGCGGGCCAAGGCGACCGGGAAGATCGTCCGCAAGACCATCAACGCCCCCACCACGTGCTCGGCCTGGGACCTGAAGGCTCAGCGGTACGGCGGCGACCGGGCGGGGTTGTTCATCTCCAGGAAGCGGGGCGTGGTCACGATCTCCGCGCCAGGCAACGTCAAGACGCCTCAGGGCATCGGCAGGGGCTCCACCCCCGCGCAGTTGAAGGCCGCCTACCCGAACCTGAAGCAGAACGCGCTGTACGGGACCTTCGCCGCCGTGCCGGGCAACCCCAAGGCGTCCTACGTCTTCCTAGCGTCGAAGAACATGGTCGTCGGTGTGATCCTGATCCTGAACGCGCAGGACTGCCTCAAGTAGTGGCCCGTCACGCGAGCCCGGCCGGCTGACCGGCCCCGGCTTCGGACGGATGAGCCCGGCGGCCCATGTCCTGTGGGCCGCCGGAGCCGATCCTCATGGCTCTTCCTACCCAGGGCCACCTGCGGGCAGCGCAGGCCGAGGGGGCGGCATGCCGGCGATCTCGCTGAGGGTCTTGACGAAGGCGCGGACGCGGGCGTTCTCCCTGTCCGATGGCCAGAGCAGGCCGTACACGATGAGCGGTGCGTCGCTGAAGGGGATGAAGGCGAGGTCGGGACGGCTGTAGTAGTGGGCGGCGCGGGCGCAGATGGGCGAGATGCCTTTGCCGGTGGCGACCAGGGAGAGCAATTCCTGCCAGTACGTGGCGCCCGGGCCGCGGGTGATGGGCCGGCCCGCGGGCGTGTGGAGTGGGTAGTGCTCCTCCAGCCAGTATGGGGGGATGGTTCCGGTGATGGTCACCAGCGGGGAGTGGGCGAGGTCTTCGAGGCAGACCGAGTCACGCCGGGCGAGGGGGTGGTCCGCGGAGACGATGAGGGCGCGGGGTTCGTGGGCGATGACGGGGCCGGTGGTGATGTCGGGTTCGTCGATGGGGAACTCGGTGAGCTGGAGGTCGAGTGCGCCGGCGCGCAGGGGGCCGAGGGGGTCGTGCAGTTGCACCTCCTGGATGTGGACGTCGCAGTCGGGGTGGCGGGAGTGGAAGGCGTCGGCAGCCTTGATCATCAGGTTGCCGTTCCAGGGGGCGGAGTAGCCGGCGCGTAGCGTGCCGTGGATGCCGACGGCCGCGTTGACGGCCCGGGCCAGTCCGGCTTCCAACTGCTGATGGGCCTGCCGTAGATCCTCGTGAAGTTGCCGGCCGATCGCGGTGAGGGTCACCCTGCGGCTGGTGCGTTCGAACAGCGGCGCCCCGACCTGCCGTTCCAGCTTCTTGATCGTCTGGCTGATCCGGCCGGTGCTCACGTGCAGGCGCTCGGCGGTGCGACCGAAGTGCAGTTCCTCGGCCAGCGCCAGGAACGCTTCGAGTTCAAGCCGTTCGAGCACTGGGCCCCCGATCGTTGAATGGGGTTAAAAGGTCGTTCCATTATCACCCCTTGTTGCGTCTTCTGCCGCATTACATCCTGATCTAGCGCTAACAGCCGCATATCGAGGGAGAACATCGTGGAACTCAGTGTCAACACCTTCGTCAGCCTCGACGGAGTCATGCAGGGCCCTGCGGAGTCCAGGAGGACCCCAGCAACGGTTTCGAACGCGGGGGCTGGATGGTGCCCCACACCGAGGCAGGCCAGCTCGACCCCATGGGCGAGTGGTTCAGGAAGGCCGACGCTTTCCTGCTGGGCCGCTCCACCTTCGAGATGATGCGCACCTACTGGTCGCGGGTGACCGATCCCGGCAACATCGTGGCCACCGCCCTCAACGGCTGGCAGAAGTACGTGGTCAGCAACACCCTGTCCGACGCCGACGCGGCCTGGGGGAGCACCACGGTGCTGCGGGGTGACATCGTCGAGCAGGTGCGCAGGCTCAAGGAACAGCCCGGCGGCGACCTGCAGGTGCACGGCAGTTGGCAGCTCGCGCGCACCCTGCACGACGCCGGGCTCGTCGACACCTACCGGCTGATCCAGTTCCCCGTCGTCGTCGGCGAAGGCAAGCGTCTGTTCGCCGACGGCGCCATCCCCGCGACCTACCGCATCACCGAGTCCGAGGTATTGGGCGGGGGTGCGGGTGCGGTCTCGCTCACCCTGCGTCAGGCAGGGTTCGGCACCACAGGTACCGGTGAGTTCGTGGTGCGCGACGGCGCGGAGGCCATCGCCTGAGGACGGCACCCCTTCATCGGGTCAATCCGATGAGGGGCCGTCCGTTCCTCGGCATCGATCCTGACGGCCACGCGGGCGGGACGTTCGGGTCCTGGCAGCACCGAAGCCACCGGCGCTCCCATCGCCTCGCCCGCCGCCGCGAGAACAAACACAGGGAGGCCATGTACGTGACCGGTGATCGGGCACTGCCCACTCGCGAGACCGAGACTGTCGTCGGTGAGCTGAAGAATCGTCAAGAGGCGACTGACGCGCTGTATCGGTTCGCTCTGGGGCTGGACCTGCAGGGCCGGGAGCTGCTGGAATCGCCCCTCGCCGCCGATGCCGAGCTGGACTCCCGCTCCTCGACGGCCACGTGGGGGGCCTACGTCCCGGTGATGGTCGGTCGTGACACGATCGTGAACCTGCTCCTGGGCATGCTCGGCGACCGGGTCGACACCACCCACGCGGTCACCGACCCCCGCGTACAAGTGGACGGTGGCACCGCCCGGCTCACCGCGACGGTACAGGCCCAGCACCTGCTCAGGGCCGACCACAACCGGCAAGCCATGCTCAACGACCGCTACGCGGTGGACCTGGTACACGACGGAGCCCGCTGGGTCATGGACCGCATCCACATCGACACCGTCTGGTACACCGGTGATCCCGCCGCCATCCCTTCGCGAGATCTACCAGGTCAGGGCGGGCCTGGAGGAGACGGCGGCCGATCTCGCCCTGCCGTCCGTGGATCCGGAGGTCCTGGCCCGGCACGTGGCGCGCCTGCACGAGGCCGCCCGCGGCGGTGACATGGCCGGCCAGGTCGAGTATGGCGTGGCCTTCCACCGCGAGATCGTCCACGCCTCCGGCAACAGGGTGCTGGGGGCCGTGTGGGAGTCACTCGGCATCGAGGTATGGACCCACCTGTCCATCCGCCTGTTCCGCGCCGAGCTTCACGAGAACGCCGCAGATCACGAGCCGATCCTGGAGGCGTTCCGGCGGCGCGACCCGGCCGCCGGACGGCTGCTCCGCGATCACGTGCTCGGCTACGCCACCGTCTGAACGCCTGGGGGCGTCTCGGCGGATGCTCTGATCCGCAGAGGTCGCCCCAGGCTCCGCCCGCCATGGGCTCGCCGGAAAAAGAGAGACACCCACCGCGTAGCTACGCGGTGGGTGTCAAGAGACCCGCTCCGAGAACGGGCCGCGGTCAGCGTGCGGACGCGGCCACCGGGCGCGGGACGCGGGCGATGCCGGTCAGGCGGTTCTGCTCGCGGAGAGTGCGCAGCCGGTTGACCTCGTCGGTCCACTCGGCGCCCTTCGGGGTGGCCCGGCCCTTGCGGCGGCGGATCCGGTCGTCGTAGGACTTCACACCGAACGTCGCCCGCTGGCTGGCCTCGGCCGCGCGCAGCGCCTCGGTCAGCGCCTTGTCCAGGGCCAGGCCCGCGGCCCGGCGCTCCTCGGCGGAGGTCGACGCCTCCTGCACCCGGTGCAGCGCGACCTCCGCCGCACGCGCCTTCTCCAGAAGTTCGGGGAAGCCCTTCCCGACCTCCTGGTCAGCGTGGTAGCGAACCTCCGCCTCCCGGCTCACGCTCGGTCGGAAAAACGCCATCGTCTGCCCTCTCTCACCCGTCGCCGGGCATTCCCCGGCAGATCACAGCCGTAGCCTATGCCGTCCGTCCCCCCCTCACGCACTCAGGCGTCGCCCTGTCCGGCGCGCCTACCTTTACGCAGTAAGGTAAGTGGTGGCAGGATGACCTTCATGCCTGCGAAGCGACCGCCCATTCCGCTCTCCCGGGAGCGCATCATCGAGGCGGCACTGCACATCGCCGACAGCCAGGGGCTGCGGCGGCTGACGATGCGGCGCCTGGGCGACGCACTCCAGGTCGAGGCGATGGCGATCTATCACCATCTGCCACGCGGCAAGGACGCCCTCATGGACGCCCTCGCCGAGCACGTCACCTCCATCCATGTCGAGCCCGGCGAGACCTGGCAGGACAGCGCGAGGGCGTGGTGCCGGGCGAGCCGGGCCGCGCTGAGGGAGCATCCCGGGGTGCTGGCGCTGGCGCTCACCAAGCCGGCCAAGGGCCGCACGGCGATCGCCGTGCGAGAACAGACCGACCAGCTCGCCGACGCGGGGTTACCCGACGCGGCGCGGGCCGTGCGGGCGATGCGGGCCTACGTCTTCGGCGCGGTGGCGGTGGAGGTGCAGCAGTCCGGCTGGGCCGAACCGTCGGGCGACGACGACAGCCCCTGGCTGCCCCCGTCGAAGGGCGGCGGCAGCGCGGCCGCCGACGACGACTTCGACCTTGGCCTGAACGCGCTCCTGGCAGGCCTGGCCACTCCCTGAGCGATGTCACGAACATGCAATCGATCGTTTACCGGCCTGACGGCGTGTCGCACTTGGCCTGGTATCAGTCCATAAGGCATGCTGTGTCGTAGGTCACACCCCATCATGGCCCAGGGAACTCACCCTTTCCGCGTTCGTAAACAGTCCTAACGGGCTATGTCGCCGGGTGCGACCAGATCCCACACTGGTGCGTGCGGTCAGATCCGCCCGTTCGAGAGCGTGATCTGATGGCATGTTCGATCTGCTTGATGTGCGGGCCTCACCCAGCCCGAGGCGCGCACGACCCTATGTCAACCCAGATGCTCGTCCCCCGTGCCGGTGGGAACGGAGTCCCATCGGTGACGGTGCCCGCCGCCTGTCCGATGCCGATTCCAGCGAGCCGACAACAGAGATCCGGAGGCACGCCGATGTGCCCGCACCAGCCGTCCTGCCCGTCCGCCGAGGCGCTGGACCGCGAAGCCGCCCGCACGATGGCAGCCCATCCCGAACAGGGGTGGAGCCTGCTCTGTAACGGTGTGGTGCTGTTCGAGGACACCGGCGAGCTCCTGCCCGACGGCGCCGTCATCGAGCCGCACCGGCCACTGGCCGGCGTCGCCTGACCGTCACGCCGAGCCTGACCGCATCCTCACGCCGAGCCACTCGGCGACGACCTCGCCCACGCGGGCGGGGTCTTTCTTGAGGTCGTGGCCCTCCCCCGGCAGCACCACCAGGCGTGTGGCGTCCGCGGCCTCGGGCACGCCGAACGGGTCGCGGTCCCCGTTGACCACCAGCACGTCCACGCCCGCCGCGCGCAACTCCCCGGCACGTGACCGATCCGGCCTGCCCGGCGGGTGCAGCGGGAAGGCCAGCGCGACAACCGCCTCGGCCCGGACCTGGCGGGCCGTACGGCAGGCGACCCGGGCTCCGTTGCTCCGCCCTCCCTGCACGAGAGGCAGACCCGGATAGCGCCCCTGAAGCTCACCCGCCAGTGTCGCCCACGCCTCGTCCTGCTTCACCGCCGAGCCCGGAGCACGGGCGCCTCGCATCCGGAACGGCTGGAGCACCCGCGCGACCACCCCACCGATCCCCACGGCCGCGTCCCGTACGGCCAGCAGGTCCGGGACGTCCACTCCCCCGGCCGAACCGTGGGTGAGCACCAGCAGGAACCGCGGGTCGGCGACCTCGTCGATCTCCGCCACAGCCGGACCGTGCGGGGTCGTGAGGTCCATGACGGACGCGGCGCTCCGGGTGGACACAGATCTCGTCCTAACGACTGATGCCACGAGACACGCGCCGGTGAATAATCGGGACGTGCAGGATCACCAAGATATCCGACAGGACATGCGTGCCACCATCGAGGCCCGCCGCGAACTCGGCCCTGACTACGAGTCCGCACTGGTGGAGTCGTTCGTGGACCGCCTCGACGCGAGCATCGCCGCCCGTGTGCGGACCGAGATGCACCTCGCCGGAGGCCGGCCCTACCAGGCCCCCCATCCTGAGCAGCCGCCCCGGCAGCGCAAGGGGGGCGACCCGTCCATCCCGATCGCGCTGGGCTCGATGGGCCTCGGCATCCCGCTGACCGGGATCGCGGGGAGCACCGCGGGCACCGCGGGGCTGCTGCTGGCCTGGGGCGGCATTGTCGTGATCAACATCGCTCACGCGATCAGCCGCCGGCGCAGCCGCGACTGATCGCAACCGGCGCTACGCCTCAACGGCACAGCCGGCCAAGGCCGGGGGCGAAGCCAGCGGTGGAACTCGCCGGCTCGTCGTCATGGGCTGACGTACCGATCGGCATACGTCGCGGCGGGCTCGATAGGCGTTATGACGTCGATCAGGACCCCAGCAGCCCGGTGTAGAAATCACGGGACTCCTGGAGCCGCGAGGTGCAGATGACTGGATAGAAGCTGGTCAGTGTCATGCGAACCCCTTCACATACCGTCGGTATGTGAAGGTGACATATTGACGTACCACCGGTATGTCAATGGACGGGAGCGCGGTGACCGACGGCAGCAGGACACGGCAGAGGGAACAGACCAGGCAGACCCTCCTACGCGAGGGCAGACGCCTGTTCGCGACCCGGGGCTACGGCGCGGTAGGACTGTCGGAGATCGTCCGCGCCGCCGGGGTCACCAAGGGCGCGCTCTACCACCACTTCGACAGCAAGGCCGCACTGTTCCGTGCCGTCCTGGAGGAGGTGCAGCAACAGGTCGCCCAGACGGTGGCCACGACCGCCGAGGCCCAAGACGATCCGTGGACGCGGTTCACCGCCGGATGCCAGGCGTTCCTCACCGCCAGCACCGACCCGGACGTCCAGCGGATCATGCTCGTCGACGGCCCCGCCGTACTGGGCTGGAACGAATGGCGCGCACTGGATGAGGCCGCCTCGGCTCGCCACCTGGCCGAAGCGCTCACCAGCCTGATCGAGGAGGGAACGATCGCCTCACAGCCGGTCGCGCCGCTGACCCACCTGCTGTCGGGCGCGATGAACGAGGCGGCCCTGTGGCTGGCGGGATCGGCGGAACCTGCGGATCTGGCCGACACCAGGACCGCCCTGTCGCGGATGCTGGAGGCGCTGCGCGTCGGATGAGCCCATGCCGGGCCCGTCTTACCGCTGTGCCTCACACCCGCTGACGCCGCCGGCTCCGGCGTGTGGCCGCGGGGTCTCGTGGCGGGTGGAAGCCGTGCCCGGTGGTGAGCGCGTCCGGAAGGAGCCGGACCTCCGGACCAGCCGCCGTGGTGCGCCCCCGAGGGATCCGGGGCGCGGACCGCCAACCCAGGCCGAGACGGTCAGGCGTCGCGGTTCAGCCGGAGGCGGACGTCTTCGGCGAGGTCCTCGTCGGCGCTGTCCAGACCGTAGCGCCACACCTGTTCGGCGTCCTCGTCGCGGCCCCTCAACGGCAGTGTGCGGGCCAGCAGCTCGATGGCCAGCGCGCCGGTCTCGACGTCGCCGCCCTCCTCGATCGCCCCGGCGAACTCCGCGCACGCCAGTTCGAGATGGGCGATGCCGAGCAGCACCCGCAGCCTCGCCACCTCGGCCACGTCGGGCACCGAGAGCGCTTCCAGGAGCACCCCGGCGGCCTCACCCGCCTCCTGCTCCCCCAGAAGGAGCTCGGCCAGCCGCTGAGCCGCACTGGAGGCGATCTCCGGATCGGCGGTGGCCAGAGCGGCCCGCAGGGCCTCCTCCGCCTCTCTCTGGCCCTCTGCGAGCCTCGCGAGGGCCATGTGGGCCACCGGGACGTAGGCGGAGTTTCCGACGCCGAGAGCGG